>JAHEEY010000165.1 GCA_024640485.1 Chloroflexota bacterium
AACTTCCACAGGGAGCTGCCGGCATCGGTGCCTCGGAGGAGCAGCCCATGGTTCACCATAACGCCTGATGCCCAACCTTGAACCAGGGTGGTGATGTCGATGGTCAGCTTGCCGTTAGCGGCTGTTCCTGCTGAGCCATAGGAAGTGTTGGAATTGTAGTTTGAGGCGAAATTCCTGAAGGTGACAAAGTCCTCTTTCCATGCGCCGTTTATCTGGAAGACAGATATCTCTTCCGATGATCCATCGGTATACACGTCAAGTTCTAAAAAGGCGGATTCAATAGGATCGCGGTATGACGACAGGTCAAACTGGATCAGACCATAGGTGTCGGCTCCGGTCGCTTTCTTTACTTGAATAGGTAGCCCGTTGTAATTGTTGTTAACTCTGCTGGGCACCTTACCTTGGCCATCGAAACTGTCTATGTAAGTGTCTTGAATCGCCTGCAGTACCCTTTCCCCTGTGTCAGTACTGATTTCCACCGGGACTACTTCGATGGTGACGGTCTTCACCTGGCCCACGGCCATTTCGCCCAAGGAACACAGAACCTGGCGACCTCCGTTGAATATACAGCTGGTAGAAGAAGCAGAGATGAAGTGGACGCTGCTGGGCAAGGTGTCAGAAACCATCACGCCATAAGCGATTCCTGGGCCATTGTTGGTAGCCGTAAGGGTGTAGGTCAGCGTGCTGCCCTGCACCACGGATGAAGGGGCTGTCTTCTGGATCATGACATCGGTCAATTGTTTGACCACAGTGTCAGCGGTGTCTGCATTGTTGGTCATGAACGGATCGATTTCACCGGCCGAGACGGTGGCCCTGTTCACCACCGTGCCGATCTTTCTAGCTTCGGCAAAAATGTACAACTCGGTACTGCTGGGACCGGCTGGCAGCGTGCCCACATTGCATATAACGGTACCGCTGGAAAAGACACAGTTGCCCAAAGCGGAGCGGTAGCCGCCGTAGGAGACGCCGCTTGGCAGAGGGTCTCTGATAATGACTGTGGTCGCCGGCACGGTGCCATTGTTGATAATCCGCAGGGTATAGGTGATGATGTCGCCCACGTCAACGGCCCGGGTGGCGCTTTTGACGATGGCGATGTCATTGCCGGTAAACTCATAGTAGGCGGTAATGACTTTTGTGGCATCCATGTCCACATAGGCCGGCGACAAAGTGGAGCTCACATCTCCATCCCAACGGTCGAAGGTGTAGCCTGCATTAGCATTTGCGTAAAGGGAGACCACCGTCCCGTCCGTCCAGCCGCCGGCACAGTTCTGCCGGGGCAGAGCCGCAGCGGTGCCGCCTACAGCCGGCTCAGGGCGCACCGTCAAGTTGAAGCAGTCGGCGTCGGTGCTGAAATCGAGGTTCACGATCTTGTTGCTGTCCAGCGTAATACTGGTCGTTGGTGTGGTAATCGGATCGGTGCTGTCAATATCCCCGGTCCATCTCCAGAACTCATAGGTCGGGGTTATTGGCTTGGCTGTCAGGGAAACCATTGTTCCAGTAATCCAACCTCCAGGGCAGTTCTGTGGCGGCGTCAGTGTATAGGTACCGCCAGCCTGTGGATTGCGGTTCACCACCAGCGAGTTGCAGACATCGGCCACGAAATTCGCGGTGACTGTTTTGTCCCCGCCAACAAATACCACGTTGCTGGGATTGGCCGTGCCGATGGCATCATCTTCCCAATTAGTGAAACCATAGCCGGCGTTAGGAACAGCTTGAAACTGCACCACCGAACCCTCTGCCCACCCATCCCGGAAATTCTCCTGGCAGTTGTAGGGAGAATTGAATCTGATGGAGCCTGAGTTTACCGGATTGACAGCAGTCTCTACGAAAAGACAGTCCAATGTTGTCCCAAACACAGCAACTGCCGACCGGTTTTCAGTCATGGTTACTGTAGCTTCGGGACAGTCCTCGGCGTCCGCTGGCAAGGTGCCGCAGCCCGGTATTTCCACAGCATCATCTTCCCATTTCTTGAAATAATAGATCGCGTTCGCCTGGGCTACCAGGTTGACCACAGCGCCCTCTTCATAGAATCGGCCATCTTCGGCACACGGGTTGCCACCAACCGCTGTGAGGGTGCCGCCAACCAGAGGGGACGAGTCAAGCACAAGACTGTAGCAGCCTCTAGGCGGTATCGGCAGCGACTGGTCAAAGCTGACTCCCCGCAAGATAGTGCGGGCAGTCGATGCCTCGAAGCTGATCGGTGGAATCGGAAGGAGAGGGACGATCGGCACAAAGGTGGAGGTGGTTGTGATCAAAATGCGATCGCCGATCTGGACCGGATTATTCCCGGATTGAGCCAGCGAAGATACCGTGGGGCAGTCCCCCCGATAGACTGTGCCGCCGTTGTCGTAGCCAATGGTGACATTGATATCGGCAAGCGTGGCCATTCCAGCTGCCGTGTCGGCGATTCCCGTACAGTCAAGGTAATGGGGAACCGATGACCCGACGTTGCCGATGGTGATGCCGTAGCGGGCACCTTCGCGGGCGGCATTGTTGACGCTGCTGTACATGAAGAAAAGGCGCCCAAATTCAATGATCCCGAGCATAAGAAGCAGCAGAATCGGCAGCACCAATGCGAATTCGAGCAATCCCTGTCCCCGAAATGCGCCAGAGAGATCGAATACTTTTCTCACTCGGTTCGGATTTTTCATGAGCCACCCTTGTGGAACGGTACAAGTGACGTTTGGCGTGAGAGAGTGTTCAAAGCCGAAGTGTCAGAACAGCAAGTCAAATCATGCTGCTGAATGCAGCTGCTGTCTTGAGAAAATGCTTTGATTATAGGCTTGGATGAGAAGCATATTGAGAGCCTGTACTGCCAACCCACTGCTTCGTGAGATTATCACCGTCGCAATAATACCGTGCCGGATAATTAAACTGGATCAAATGAATGCGCTAGTTATGTCACTCTATTCTAACGCACATTGACGGAAATGATAAACATAATTATTGATATTCTATTCTATCATGCTTACGGACTAGGTTTCAATCTAACCGGAGTACTAGTGAGTTTGATGAGTGTAGCATTAAAACAAACTCTTTGAGAGGGAAGAAAACGCCCTGTTACCGATATGGTTGGCACCGTGCTATGGGCGCGATCCCCAAAGCAGTGGACCCTAGTGCCCTGGGTGTCAAGGTTCTACCCTACCGGAATTTGTCAACCGCCAATTCTTGAATCGATCCCGTCTGTTCAAAGATAGGCCGCAGCCAATGTGAGCCGGTTTGTTCCCATTCCTGCTCCTTACGCCGGTACGTCAATGGCGATGAGTGATGCTGCCGCCAGTACGGGTAGGTTGGCTGAACTGCTGGATACTGGGCTATAATATCAATGGTTGTCACCGCATGATGCCATACGGGCACGTCTGCGGCTCCCGCTCAATCTGGTCATTCAAACAGGAATTCCAATTAACATGGTTAGCAACTGGAAGAATCGTTTTGTAATAACTATCCTACTGCTTTTGCTGTTGCCCAGCTGTGGCGGCAAGCTTCCCTTTGTTGAGACTTTTGATACCCCGGGAGATTGGCGCACAGGACAGGATGCCGATGTCATCGGAGAGATCAGCGACGGTGCCTACCACTTCGCGCTGAAAGCGGACGACTTGATCAAGTGGACCACCGCAGGCAAATCGTTTACGGATGGGATCTATATGGTAGAGGCGATGCAATCTGCCGGGCCGCTGGACAATGGGTACGGCATGATTCTTCGTGTAGATGACGAGAAAGACAACTTCTATTTGTTCGCCGTCAGCGGTGATGGGTACGTCTGGATTGGCCGCTATCTCAACGGCGGCAAGGAAGAAGCGGCTCCTATCATCGGCAGCGGTTGGGTAGAGAGTGCCGCGGTAAACCAGGGGCTTGACGTCGTCAATGAACTCCAGGTCCGCGCCGAGAGCGGCAATATGATCTTCCTGGTCAATCAGTATGAGATCGGCCGGGTGACGGATAACACCCTTCCGAAAGGCGACATTGGGCTGATGGTCAGGACCCTTGGTGTCGGCGGTGTCGAAGTGCAGTTCGACAATTTCTCCGTACGCCCCTTGGATTGAACCCGTACCGACTTTCATTGAGCAGCCGGAGCTTCCAGGCTCCGTGGATAGTTGGAAACCGTTTGCCGCCGGCAGTTAGGAGATCCCGCGGCCAGCGTCGACATTTCCAAGTTGGCAGCCGCAGTTCCCCACGGTTTGTGTGCAGAGATACATTTGACTTATGATCGATCTAAACAAGAAATTAGAGAAAAGAACCTCGAACCCGGTCTATATCAGTCAGGCAGAAGTGCTGCGTGATTACAGTTTGGCTGTCCAGAGCCGGGAAGCAAGTATGGTCGGCCGCCGAGAAGTACTCAGCGGAAAGGCCAAGTTCGGCATATTTGGGGACGGCAAGGAAATCCCTCAATTGGCCATGGCAAAGGTCTTCCAAAAAGGAGATTTTCGCTCCGGTTACTACCGCGATCAAACGTTCATGTTCGCCACCGGCATGAGCGACATCCAGCAGTTCTTCGCCCAGCTGTATGCCCATCCCGACGTACAGGCAGATCCCAATTCCGGGGGCCGGCAGATGAACGCCCACTTCGCCACCCGCAGCCTCAACCCCGACGGCAGCTGGAAAGATTTGACAGCGATGTTCAATTCCTCGGCCGACCTCTCCCCTACCGCTGCTCAGATGCCCAGGTTGGTTGGTTTGGCCTATGCCTCCAGGCTGTATCGGGAGCTGGAAGGGCTCAAAGAGTTAACCACGTTTTCCCAAAATGGTGATGAAGTCGCGTTTGGGACCATTGGCAACGCTTCTTGCGCTGAAGGGATGTTTTGGGAATCAGTCAATGCTATTGGGGTGCTGGGCGTGCCCGCGGTAATCTCCATTTGGGACGACGGCTATGGCATTTCCGTACCCAATAAATACCAGGTCACCAAGGAGAACCTCTCTGAGCTGCTGAAAGGATTCCAGCGGGAGCCCAATACAGATTCTGGCTTTGACATTTACACGGTTAAGGCGTGGGATTATCTGGCTTTGGTGGAAACCTATGTGCAGGCTGCAGATCGGGCGCGAAAAGATCATCTGCCCGCTATCATTCATGTGACCGAGGTGACCCAGCCGCAAGGGCACTCGACATCGGGCAGCCACGAGCGGTATAAGTCTGAAGACAGGCTGGCCTGGGAAGTGGAATATGACGGGATCTTCAAGATGCGCCAATGGATTGTGGCGCAGAAGATCGCCACCAAAGGCGAATTGGATCAAATTGATCGCAACGCCAAGAATCTCATTGAAAACATCCGGATGAAGGCGTGGAAATCATTTTCCATGCCCATCTACAAGGAGGCTCAGGAAGTCGCCGCCATTGTTAAGGAGCTGGAGGCGGTTTCAACACACCAGGCGGGGCTGGCGGCCATCCGGCGCCAGAAGCTGGACAAGAAGAATCCGCTTAGAAAGGATGTGATCAGTGCGATCCACGCCGTTTTGGTAGCGGTGCATGATGAAGAGCTGTACCCTCACAAACAGAAATTGATCCAGTGGAAGCGGCAGCATGACGCCCTAAATCGGGATCGTTTTAGCTCCCATCTGTACAGCGAGTCGGAAGAGTCGGCGATGAAAGTACTGCCCCAGCCGCCAATCTACAGTGAAGACTCGCCAATCGTCAGCGGCTATCAGCTGTTGACTGCCTGTTTTGACGCCATGCTGGCCCGTGATCCCAGAGTTCTGGCCTTTGGCGAGGATGTGGGCAAGCTCGGCGGCGTGAACCAGGCGTTTGCCGGCTTGCAGGAGAAGTACGGAGAGCTCCGAGTTTCCGACACCGGGATCCGGGAAATGACCATTGTTGGCCAGGCAATTGGCCTGGCGTTGAGAGGGCTGCGGCCGATTGCCGAGATCCAGTACTTGGACTATCTGCTCTACGCCCTTCAGATTCTCTCAGATGATTTGTCCACGCTGCATTGGCGGACAAAAGGCGGACAGAAAGCCCCGCTGATTGTGCGCACCCGCGGCCATCGGCTGGAAGGAATCTGGCATGCCGGTTCGCCTATGGCAGGCATCATCCACTTATTGCGCGGCATGTACGTGCTCGTTCCCCGAAATATGACCCAGGCGGCAGGGTTCTACAACACGCTGCTGCTGTCAGACGAACCGGGGGTGATCATCGAGGTATTGAATGGGTATCGGCTGAAGGAGAAACTGCCGGACAATATCGGCGAATTCACGCTGCCGCTGGGTGTGCCGGAGATACTCAGAGAAGGGGATGACATCACCGTGGTCACCTACGGCGCTACCTGCCGGGTGGCCATGGAAGCTGCCGATCTGTTAAGCAGCGTCAATATTCAGGCGGAGGTCATCGATGTGCAGTCTCTGCTGCCCTTTGATATCCATAGCCAGATCGTGGAATCCCTCAAGAAGACCGGGCGCATTCTGTTTGTAGACGAGGATGTCCCTGGCGGCGCCACCGCATTCATGATGCAGCAGGTGATTGAGACACAAGGGGGATACTTCTGGCTTGATTCCGAACCGCGCACATTGGCTGCGGAGCCGCACCGGCCTGCTTATGGCTCTGACGGCATCTATTTCTCGAAACCAAGCGCGGAATCGATTTTTGATGCAGTGTATGATTTGATGAATGAAGTGGATCCGCGGAACTACCCGCTGCTATATGAATGATCCACTTTTCGACCTGGCGGATTGAGCGCTTAAGCTCAATATCGTTTCGGCCTGACCTCAGCAAGTGCGGGACAGCGAAACATCTGAAACTGTTTCGCTGACCCTGATGGTATCTAGAAAGGACAATTAATGGCATTCAAAATTACCATGCCCGAGATGGGTGAAGGTGTCATTGAGGGCACGATCTCTCAATGGTTGAAGAAAGTGGGCGACAAGGTCCAGCAGTATGAACCGATCCTGGAGATCGAGACCGACAAAGTCACCACCGAAGCGACAGCCGAAGAGGCTGGGACGCTGCTTCAAATCTTCGTGGAGGCTGGTACAACCGTCGAGGTAGGCACCTTGCTAGCCCTAATTGGCGAGGCTGGCGAGCAGCTGCCCAATGGCGACGATGGCCAGAAAACGGAAGCTGCGC
This sequence comes from Chloroflexota bacterium, assembly GCA_024640485.1. Classification (GTDB taxonomy): domain Bacteria; phylum Chloroflexota; class Anaerolineae; order Promineifilales; family Promineifilaceae; genus JAHEEY01. Next base: position 7,052 of record JAHEEY010000165.1, read on the forward strand.
CAACTTCCTTCCCGCATGCGACCACATTGAAGCCGGGGGCAGCCAACGGCAAAACGACCCCTTCAGGGCCATATACTGGCCGGGTGAGCCCAGTAGTGGGACGCATTGCCGCGGAACATGAGGTCGATTTGAGTCAGGTTGCCGGCACCGGCCGGGAAGGGCGAATTACCAAACGAGATATCCTCAACCACATTGAGGTAAGAGCTTCTGAGGAGGTTGCCATTGAAGCGCCTTCGGTACCAGCGCCCCCTGCGACTGCCGCTCCGCCGCCGGCAGCACCCAGGGAGATCAGCATTGAGCTTCCCATGGCCGAAGGTGAATTGGTGCCGCTGAGCAGCATGCGCCGTGCCATCGCCCAGCATATGGTAGCCAGCAAGAAGACCAGTCCACATGTCACCACCTTTTTTGAGTTCGACTTTTCAGCCGTTGCGGCGCACCGCGCTGCCTTCAAAGCGCAGTTTGCCAAAGATGGGGCCAACCTCACCTTGACCGCATATCTGGTGTCGGCAATTGTGCAGGCGCTCAAGGCGCATCCTATGGTCAACAGCAGCTGGCATGAAAATGGCATCGTTCTGCGGCCGGAAATCAATATCGGCATGGCCGCAGCCATTCCAGATGGCCTGATTGTGCCGGTGATCAAATCGGCCGACAGCATGAACCTGCTTGGATTGGCCCGGATCATCAACAAACTGACCCAGGGGGCCCGGAACAACCAGCTGAAACCAGCTGATGTGCAGGGGGGAACCTTTACGATCACCAATCACGGTACCACCGGCAGTCTGTTTGCAACCCCGATCATCAACCAGCCTCAATGCGGTATCCTGGGCGTGGGCAAGATCGAGAAAAGGGTGAAAGTCATTCATGACGCCATCGCCATTCGTCCCTTGGCCTATGTGAGCTTCACCTTTGACCATCGAATACTGGACGGGGCAACAGCAGACGGATTCGTCAGCACCCTCAAAGAAAGCATTGAAAATTGGCCGATGTAACCAGACAGGTGCGCCAGGGCAGGGAAAGGGCAGCTCTAACCAAACCTGTCGAGCAGAAAATCAACCACAACCTGGTCGATCAGGTCACCGGTGCCATCCCATCGTTCTTCAAGATTCTCTGAGCCAACCAGCGCCCGCAGGGCCGTTCTCGTGGCAGCATTGAATTGCCCGGTTAGCTCTCCCTGGTAGTGACCGGTGCGAATCAGAAGACGCTGCAGTTGGTCGGCAACATCGGCAATCGGGATCAAATCATCGGGGTTGACTGCGCCAAAGAACAGGTGGTGCATGTTGACCAACTGCGCCAGTTTGCGGATTGGATAAGGATCGTCGTCAACCCGTAAATCAAGGTACCGATCGTTGTTGCCGCCGTAGCCCCCGTTTTCCCGAACCACCAGAACGCCGGCAGCTTGTCGACCCCTTCTGTCACCCCCTGCTTCTTGTCCTGCCGCCAGGGCCGCCACCAGCCAATCTGCCAGCTCTCCAGCGCCGCGGCGGGCCTCTTCAAAGGTCGCGGCGATCGCTTCAACCGTGCCAGGGACCAGGATATTGCCTTGACAGGCAAACCCATCGCCGACGATGTGACCGGCCCAGTCGTAACAGCCGTCACCGGTGAAAGCGGCGGCCTGACCTTTCTTATCGATCATGCCGACCTGCCGCTGACCCCTAAGCTCATCGGCCGCGGTCAGCTCTGCAATCGTATCGGCTGCCGACCTGTCATGGCCCATCAAATCCAAGCCTTCAATACCGTAGGACACATTGGCATAAGATTGTGTGGCCACCGCGCCGGCACCTGCTCTTGCCCAGCTGACCACAGCGGCCGCGGCCATGAATTTTGACTGCACTGCGACGCCCCATTCCTGTCGTGCGGGATCGTAAGCGACGATTGAAAAAGTTGCGATTGGCTGCATCTTGATGGTCCTCATGAGGTAAATGGATTCAGATGGAAACGCGATTATCATTTGCCTACACAGTTCATGCAAATTCTCAGAATGCCTTAGCGTATGTAGATAAGATGTCGACCTGGTATCTGTCAAGTTTTATAATGGGTCCAATGAGACCAAACGATGACCGCCATGAAGTGGATCTGTTGTCCAGACTGCTTGAGGAAACCGCACGAAACCACCGCCACCTGTGCCCCCGGCAGGTGCTGGGCGTGCGTATGGGGCTGTGGGCCGGCGA
>JAHEEY010000614.1 GCA_024640485.1 Chloroflexota bacterium
CTGCCGTCAGGTGAGAAGATTGGCGTGTAGGCCAGGGTGATGATCTCATCATAGCCGCCGCCAGGATAGCCCAGGTGCACCGTATCTCCCACCACAAACATGAAACTGCTGCTGTCGGGATTCCAGCGCAGCCCTTCAGATTCGTCCAGCCTGCCCTGATAGACGAAGATGAACTGATCTGAACCCGGCAGCCTGGTGACGATGGAAGAGTTCTCCTCGTCAAGCTGGCTGACAACCTCTACCTGGCCATTTGGCGCGGTACATACACCGCCAAAGCCGCAGAAGTTGCCGTAGTACAGGCTGAAGTTCTGTCCGGTAATAGTGCTGGCAGGGCTTGAACAGCTGTTGCTGGCAGACGTTCCGATCTCGATCGGCGATGTCCAGCTGGGATCGGTGGTCAAAATGGTGTTGCCCGATGTGTAAACGATCCGGCCGATCTCGCCATCATACGGCACCACAGTCGGCTGCGCCGCCGCCGTCGTGGCAGCCGGCGTCGCCGCTGAGGAAGTCGGCACAGCATCGCCGCTGACCGTCGCCGCGGTCAAATCATCAAAATACAGCACGCCCCGGCCAACATAGCTGTTGGAGAAGTCATCAACCACCAGCCCTCGGAAACTGATTGGATAATCCACGATCTGATTGTTCGGGCCGCTGATATGGGTCCAGGGCCACCGCTGAGACGTGTTGATATATCCGGTCAGCTGCGCCCATCCGGTGTGGAACAGCTGGCCGAAGGGAACCTGCCAGGTCTGGCCGTTAGCATCCAGAATCCAGGCGTTGACGAAGTGCCCCGAGCCGTCGCCGTAGACCCACAGCCGCAGCGCGTTTGGGCTGCCGCTGATGCTGTTGCTCTGCATGAATACCACGTAATCGTTGTCTGTAGTCCTGAAATCGTAGCTCAGCTTGGCGGCGTAGCTGCCGCCGTGACGCTGCTCATTGGATTGGCTTAGTTCGCCATTCTGCTCATCTCCCCGAACCCAGATGCCAAACGACTCGAAATTCAGGGGAATGCCGCCGCCGCTGCTGCTGCCCCCGACGGGGTTCACAGGGGTCGGCGTTACCGTTGCCGTTGGTGTCGCGGTTGGCTCCTCGGTGGCGGTTGCCGTCGGGCTGCTGCGCGGAGTTGCCGTTGGGGCTGGCGTCGCCGTCTCGGTTGGTGCCATCGTCTGCGTGGCCGTAGGCATCGGCGTATCGGTCTCCACTACGACTACCGGGCTCTCCTCCGTGGCCGAAACCTCCTCGCCGCCAGCGGTAGCTGCCGCCACCACTGCCTTGGGAGTTGCCGTGACCCGGATCGTCTGGCGAGTCACCAAATCACCGGCAGGCGGCTCTGATCCGGCGCCATTGACACCACCTACCGCCGCTCGATACCCTGCCCAGCCAAGTAGAGAGATAATCGCCACCCCCATTACCGCCAGCAGCGTGCGCGCCAACCGCTTCCCCTTGCCTGATTTGGCTGGCTCACGAATGGGGCCGCTTCCCGTCTCGTCACCGTCTGGCGCCGCCGGTACGGAAACCGGCAGGGCGGACAACTGCGTTTCTTCGATTGCACTCTGAAAATCGCCAGCCGGCGGCGCCGGTGCCACGGCTGGCGTATGAGCGGCGAACTGCCAATCACCACCTCCGTTTGACGGCTGGTGCACCAACCGCTCCACATCAGCGGCGATCGCCTGGCAGCTGCTGTATCGCTGATTGCGATCTTTAGCCAATACTTTTTCAATGATCAGCTGGCTGACCGCCGGCAGCGCTGGAAAGACGTCCAATATGTTTGGCACCGGATCCAGCACATGTTTCATCATCAACTTAGTAGGTGTGGACGCTTCGTAAGGCGGCTGGCCAGCCATCATTTCATACAGGATGACACCCAGGGCGTAGATGTCAGAGCGACCGTCCAGTTCCTGGTCTCCCTGCACCTGCTCCGGGCTCATGTAAGACGGCGTGCCCGCGATGGTCATCGTGTGGGTCGCATCCGCCAGCCGGGCGATGCCGAAATCTGCCAGATAGGGCCGGTCCTCGCCATCGAACAGGACATTCTCTGGCTTTAAGTCTCGGTGAATCACCCCTTGCTCATGCGCTTTATCCAGCGCAGGCCCCAGGCGGCTGAGGATCTTGACGATTTCCGTCAGCGGCAGCCGGCCGTTCAGCCGCTGCTTCAATGTCCCCCCAGTCATATAACGCATCACCAGGAATGGCTGCTCGTCGTGCTCTCCAAAATCATACACGGGGACGATTGCCGGGTGCTCCAGGGCGGCGATAATCCTGGCCTCTCGTTGAAATCTGCCCCGGAACTGGGGATCAAATGTGAATTGGGGCGAAAGCAGTTTGATGGCAACCTGCCGCTGCATATACGGATCTTCAGCCAGATAGACGACCGCCATACCGCCTCGACCCAACTCCCTTTCTACTTTGTAGCGGCCTATCTCCGGGATGATCTCCATTCCTCTCCCTCCAATGCGAATGCGTCAATGTTCCCGAATTATAACCAAACCTTTCAGCTTTTCCTATGATCATTTTCATGTCAACCGGGACTATGGCAGCAGCTGCCAACATCTGCTTCCGCTGCCGCTGATGCCAGGAACTGTACACCTTTCAACGCGAGTGTAAAGCCAGAAGAACTGCTCTACACCAGTGGCGATGATGCACTCCCCGCATGTTGGGTCCGGCCCTGT
>JAHEEY010000166.1 GCA_024640485.1 Chloroflexota bacterium
CCACAATATCCATGTCTCGACTGGCGTCCAGCAGCTTGCCGAAAACTGGATCTCGGCCGCTAGGTGTCAGCGCGACATCGAAGGCCAGGTCCTGGAGCTGGTAGCCGGTCAGGGAGAGCTCTGGGAAAATGAGCAGTTCAACGCCGCTTTCCGCCGCCTCTTCGATCGATTGGAGGTGTATGGCCAGGTTAGCCGCCACATCTCCCAGGATAGGTGTGATTTGGGCCATCCCAATTTTCAAGTTCATCTGCACCTTGTCTTGAATAATGGATCTTAATGCCTGCTGCCGATGGTGATTCAGCTGAGGGCATCGATCGGTTGGCAGGAGCCAAGATCGGCTCCATTCAGGATGGAAAATTCGGGGGATAGCTGTCAAGGATCTTGCTGCTGAACAGTATCTTCCCGGAGGTATTGTAACAAAATCAGTGAACTCAATGCCAGGATTGTGTCGAGAATGGCATCTGCCCTTAATGTACCCAGCTGCAAGGCGGCATCCCCTCTGAATAGGCTTATCACAGCTCGGCTGGCACTGAGGCAGAACAGTGTCAGCCAGAACAGCTGTACCGGCTCACGTTTCTGCTGCTGCCGTACCCCCCATAAGGAGACCATCAGGCTGGCGACCATCCCGAACAGTTGGGTTTGGTAGCGCACGGCGAAGACGCCGTAGCTGTCCGGCAAGTTTGCGGTTAGCCGCGGTAGTGAGCCTGCCGCGCCGTAGGCGCATCCTTCCAGCCAGCAAGCGCCCCAGCCGAAGGCTGCCAGCATCGCCAGCCCCGGGGCAAATAGTCCCAGGTAATCTCCCATGGGCCGCCGCTGCCTCCGGCTGTACCACCATAGGGCAATCATGCCGGTCAACAACGCCGTATGGTAGCTGTATCCCCCTTGCCCGATCTGCCAGATTTCCCCAAGATGGTCTTGGAAATAAGACCACTGTCCGATGACGAAGCCCAGGCGCCCGCCAGGCAGACCGAGCCACAGGCTCAACAGAAGGGCATCGGCCCAGCCAGGGCACGGCTTCCGCCGTACCTGCCGGAAGGCAAGCGCGAAGGCGGCGGCAAGCCCCAATCCCATTACCACCGTGTAGCTGTAGAGGAAAAACGGCCCGTATCGGGCCAGTATTGGATACATCTCTTCCGAATCTTAAACGAAGGAGGCGGAGAGGACAACAAGAGATCGCTCTGCCTCTCGCCTCGGATTTCAATTACAGGTAAACTATTCTAAACAGCACCATAGGGTCCTGAGAAGCCAGGATCTGTCAACGCTGTCGAAATCGCCATATGATGCTCGGAAAGGCTCAATGGCTGATAACAACGGCGCTGCGCTTCATCAGTGCCGCCAAGTGTACAATACGCTGCAGGAGGTATCGTGGATACAAAAATCATTCCCCTAGATGAATCAACCTTGAAGCCCGTACCCAAAGAAGATTTCGGGTTTGGCGATAAGTTTGCCAATCGCATGTTCACCCAGAGATACAGTGTGGACCAGGGTTGGCATGATGCCACCCTCGGCCCTTATCAGCCGTTTACTCTGGACCCGGCAACTGCGGTCTTCCATTACGCCCAGGAGATATTCGAAGGGACCAAGGCGTACCGCCGGCCTGACGGGAATATAAACTTGTTCCGGCCTTGGGAAAACATGAAGCGATTCAACAACTCGGCAGCGCGAATGTCGATGCCGGCGGTTGAGGAAGAAGATCATTTGACGGCGATCGTAGATCTGGTGAAGCTGGAGCATGAATGGGTACCGGACGTGCCCGGTGCCTCCCTTTATATCCGGCCGACAATGATCGCCACTGAGGCTGCCCTAGGGGTGCACTCCAGCCGCAGTTTCCTGCATTTCGTGATCGTTGGCCCGGTGGGCGCCTATTTCAAGGGTGGTTTCAGCCCCGTGTCTGTGTATATTTCCGACCATTACCGTCGGGCCGTTAGGGGGGGTACTGGCGCCGCCAAGACTGGAGGCAATTATGCTGCCAGTCTTCTGGTAGCTGAAGAAGTCCGGGAGAAAGGATATTCCCAGGTGCTCTGGCTGGACGCAGTTGAGGGAAGGTATGTAGAAGAGGTCGGCGCCATGAACGTCGCCTTTGTCTACGAGGGCAAGAAGATCGTGACCCCAGAACTTACCGGCAGCATCCTGCCTGGCATTACCCGTAGCTCAGTGATTACCTTAGGGCGGGATTTGGGGTACGAAGTCGTTGAGGCCCGCATCGATGTCCATGAGATGCTGGCCGATATCGAATCAGGCAAAGTCACCGAGGTGTTTGGCTGCGGTACCGCCGCCGTCATCGCACCCGTGGGCAAGTTCGGCTTCCAGGGCAAAGATTACGTCATCAACGATTTCAACTCCGGCCCCGTATCCAAGCATTTGTTCGACGAGCTGACCGGCATTCAGACGGGCCGCCTCGAGGATCGCTTCGGGTGGACTTACACCATCGAAGTCGACTAGCAGATCGGATCTGATCAGCATGGCCAGGGTGAAGGCGTCTCCAATTCCAGGGGAGGCTTTCACCTTTGCCGTGAAAACTTGGGCGAGCGTAAAGATTGGTAAGGAGTCATCGCCCGGGTTGATCCGCAGGAGCCGCTCCCGCCAGCATCTGCTGTCCCCAGATTGCCTGGGCAGTTACCCATTATTACCGTATTAAGATGGACAAGAATCGCGACGCCGACGGCGGCGATCAAACCCCCTTTTCAGATTGGTCCCGAGCTGTGCTCCATGTGGACATGGACGCCTTCTATGTCAATGTCCACATCATGGATCATCCAGAGGACGCCGGCCGGCCTTTGGTGGTCGGCGGCAAGCCCAATGAACGGGGAGTGGTCGCATCTGCCAGCTACGAAGCGCGCCAGGTCGGAATCCGATCCGCGATGCCTACCAGCAGTGCCGCCCGACTCTGCCCCAATCTGAAGATCGTTCCCGCCAATTGGGAACGAATCCAAGAATGTTCCCATCAGGTCATGGAGATTCTGGCCGAATATGGCCCATTGGAGCAGATCAGCGTTGATGAGGCATACATCGATTTGAGCGAATGGCCTGATCCCGAAACCGCTGCCGTGCGAATCTGGGCCGAGGTGAGGGAGCGCAGCCAGCTTCCCTGTTCCGTAGGTCTGGCCAGCAGTAAACTGGTGGCCAAAGTCGCTTCCGACCACGATAAACCTGAAGGGTGTACCTTGATCCCCCCTGGCGGCGAGGCTGAATTTTTGGCGCCGCTGCCCACCCGGGTAATTTGGGGGATCGGCCCCCGAACCGCGGAGCAGCTGGCCGGCTTGGACATCAACACCTGCGGCCAACTGGCTGCTGCCAAGATTGAGTCGTTGAGAGCGGTGTTCGGCAGCCAGGCTGAGAGCCTTAAACGCCGCGCCCGCGGTGTTGATTCACGGGAAGTGCAGACGGTCCGAGGCATGGCCCGCAGCATTAGTCAGGAGTGGACTTTTCAGCATGACGTGGCCGATCCGGAATTACTCATCGCTCGCATGGAGAAAATGTCCAACCGGGTAGCCCGCTCCTTGCGGAAGAGAAATCTAATTGCCTATACCATCAGAGTGAAATTCCGATGGGATGACTTCACTACTTTCACCCGGCAGCGGACCGTTGAGGTGGGAACTGATGATGCCAATGTGATTTTCCAGCACGCGACTGCTATTTGGGAGGAGAACTGGCCTCAAGGCAAGCGGATGCGGCTGATTGGGGTAGGTGTAAGCAAGCTGGAAAAGCCAGCCAGCCGGCAGCTGGAATTTGACTTCTAAGGTTGCGGTTTCGGCAAGAACAAAGAGAGCCGCATCTTGATGCGGCCCTCAAAAAGGTTCAAATGAGTTTTGGGCGGGCTGGAGTCAGCCTACGCGGATCAGTTCCCGCGAGAAGCTGGTCAGGCTGCGGTTTCCCGAAGCGGTGACCACTACATCATCCTCGATCCGCACACCACCACGTCCGGGTAGATAAATACCGGGCTCCACGGTAAAAACGTTGCCCACCTGTAAGGGCTCCTGGTTCCCTTCCGCCATGAATGGCGGTTCGTGGACCTCCAACCCTAGGCCATGACCGGTCCGGTGGAAGAAATATTGACCATAGCCCGCTTTTTCAATCACGTCGCGCGCCGCCTTGTCTACCTGGTGACCGGTGACGCCGGGCCGGGCGGCCAATTTGCCCTGTTCATTGGCGGCTTTGACGACATTGTAAATCCGTTTCAGTTCGGGATCGATCTCGCCAACGGCAAAGGTTCGGGTGATATCAGAGGGGTAGCCGTTGACGTAAACTCCCCAGTCGATTACCAGCAAATCACCCTCTGTTAAGCGGCGATCGGTCGGCGTGGCATGGGGCGAAGCGCTGTTGGGTCCGGCAGATACGATGGGGCCGAAAGCAATGGATTCAGCGCCGCCGTCCATCAGCAGTTGGGTGAGCATGCCGGCTACCTGCTTTTCGCTCATCCCGATTTTGATACTGGGGATCAGCTGTGCGATGGCTGTTTCTGCGACTTCAATCGCTTGTTCCATCGCTTTAATCTCGGCGGCATCCTTATGGATTCGCAGTGCTGAGGTGATCGGTTCGGCATGGGCGATGGTGAGCCCTGGGGCGTACCGGTGCAGCAGCTCCAGTTCCAGGACCCGCATATGAAATGCTTCCACCCCAAGCAAATAATCGGACAGCTCGAGATGGGCGCATGCCTGTTGGAAGGCGCCCGTATATCCATCTCTGTCTGACCAGGCGAAAATCCGATCTTCCGGAATGCCCGCTTCTTGCGCTTTCATCGCTTCCAGCGTGGGAATGATGATGGCGGGATCATCGTCGGCCGGGAAGAAAAGGACGATCGGGCGTTCACTCAGATGACAGTGAATACCGCTGAAGTAAATCATGTTGGGGCCAGGGACCAGCGCGATGCCGTCCAGCCCGTGGGCCAAAATCTCTTCGGTCAGCTTCTTCAGCCGTTGTGGGTTCATCTTGTTTCCTGCTATTGATTAATTGATTTGCTCGATCAATTGGCGAAAGGTGTGACAGCACCTCTCACATTTGCTGTCTAGATTTATGCCATTTCTATCAGCTGTACGCCAGGCTGGACTGCTTCTCCGACGGTGCAGTTGATCCGGCTGATGGTGCCGTTAGCAGATGCCTGAATCGGGATGATCATCTTCATTGATTCCAGCAAGATCAGCTTATCGCCACGGCTGACAGTGTCGCCCACCTTGACCAGAATTTCTGAGACGACCGAAGGGATGGTCGCGGACAAATCATTCCCTGGCTCATCGACGACGGCACTGTGCCGCCGCGCTCGTTGGTAGGTGAATGCCCGTCCATTTACCCACAACTGCCGCTGAGAACCATCCAGGTGGCCCACGCCGCGAATGCGCTGGCGGGTGCCATCGGCAGAAACCCGTTCCAACAGGAACCGGCTGCCGCTGTTATGGAGCAGGAGAAGATTTCTGGTTTCGCCGTCAAAGGTGACGCTCAGCCGGTCCCGCTGACGGGTTACCTCGATCTCTTTTTCCTCTCCATTGATGATTACCTTAAATATCGGCATCCCTAACTAGACTTGGCCCGTGATATAACCTTCTAAATGGTTGATCAAGAGTTCATGGTCGGCAATGATCGCTTTGACCACGTCCCCGATAGAAATAATGCCTACGAGTTTGCCGTCATCTGACAAAACTGGCAAGTGTCGAATGTGCTTTTCCGACATCAAGACCATGCATTCTTCCATGTCATTATTTGGACGCACATAGAAAACCTCATGGGTCATGATTTCACCGACGGAGGTTTCCCTAGAGGAACGCCCTTTGAGGGCGACTTTGCGGGCATAATCCCGCTCGGAGAAGATGCCGTACAACTGGTCAGTTTCCATCACCAATACGGCGCCAATCTCCTTTTCGGCCATGAGTGCCAAGGCATCGAATACGGCGGTTTCTGGAGTGACAGTCCAGGTGTTGGATCCTTTGCTTCGCAGTATTTGGTTGACATAAGCCATCGTTCAATACTCCTATTGGCTCCACCAAATTATGCGGCTCCGGATACTATCATTAACCATAGGCGGGTTGTCGTTTGCTGTCAATAGCTCAGCTCGATTTTTTGGTGATCCCCAGAACAAACCCCTTTACTTCGGAGACAACCGCCTCATCCCCTTTTGCCAGCGGCTCATCTGCCGTGACTCGCCACAGCTCGCCATTGGCCAATGCTGTGCCGGTAAAGGGTGGGCCGTCGACGGGGTTGGCCGTCCGTACGACGGCACGATGACCGATCAAGCTTTCCATACCTGTAACTGGCCTTCTCTGCTGGGCCCGCAGGGCCATAGTGACGATGAAGATGAAGAATATCGCTGTGAAACCGCTGATCGTGACGGCGCTGGGGATTGAAATGCGGGCGAATGCCGGGGTGCCGGGAGAATTGAACAGGACCAGCAGCCCTGCCAGCATGGTGATCGTGCCGGCTAGCGCCAGCGCCCCATGGGTGAGCGCTTTGACTTCCAGTACGAACAGGACAAAGGCGACCCCAATTAGCCCTAAACCAAACCAGTTGGCCGGCAGCTGCCCCAGACCATAGAACGCCAGGCCGAGACAGAGGATGCCGATAAAGCCGGCGGCCCAGCCTCCTGGGCTGCCCAGTTCGATCAGGATCGCCTGCACGCCGATCACCAGGAGCATGCTGACCAGCAGCGGGTTGGATAAGGCGTGCAGGACCTGCTCAATGAAGTTCATGAAGAAGCGGTGTTGGGCGGCGGCGGCTGTTTCCAGGGTATGTGTCTGTCCGTCAATGGATGCTGTTTGGCCGTCCAATTGGTCCAACAGATCGTCAACGTCGGTGGCAACAGCATCGATCAAGCCAATGGCCAGCGCTTCTTGAGCATTGACAGCCCGGGCTTCGTTGATCATCGCTTCTGCCAATCGGGTCGCATCTTCGCCTCGGCGCCCCACCAGACTGCGAATCTGGGCGGTGAAATCTTCGGTCAGCTTGCGGTAAATCGTCTCGTCCAGGTCAGCTCCCCCTTCGCCAACCGGGGAAGCGGCGCCGATAACAGTCTGCGGCGACATAGCCGCGAAATGGGCCGCCATGGTGATGATACTGCCGGCGGAGGCCGCTTGGGCGCCGCCGGGGGTGATGAATACGATGATCGGGAGTTTCGCGGCGCGGAAGATTCGGATGATTTCCTGGGTGGGGGTGACATTGCCGCCAGGCGTATCCAAGATGATCAAAACCGCATTGGCCCCATTGAGTTCCGCTGACGCAATTCCCCGCTCGAAGTAACTTGCCATCGTTGGCGTCACTGGCCCATCGATTTTCAGCACCCACACGTCGCCACCCTGCGCCAAGGCGGTACGGGGGAATAAAGAGAGCACTAACCAGATGGAGAGAACTAGGATTATTTTTCGCATTATCTTATGAGGTTCGGCTGCCGGTGATCATGCCTCCAGCTTGAGAGGAAGGGCTGCGTAGAAGGTGCTGCCTTTTTCCAATCCAGGGCTTTCGGCCCACAAGCGCCCTTTATTGAGTTCAACCAGATCTCGGGCAATGGCCAGACCTAGGCCCATGCCCCCTTGCCGTCGGATCAACGGGGACTCAATCTGGTAGAACCTCTTAAATATACGATCCAGGTTGTCTGGGGAAATGCCGATGCCGTCATCAGTAAAACAGCACCATGCTTCTTCGCTGTGCCGTTCGATCCGGATATTGATATGGCCGCCCTCAGGCGTGAACTTGATGGCGTTGCTGAGCAGGTTGCCCAGGACGACTTCCAACATATCTTGATCCACCGAGACTGCCAGCGGGCTGTCCGGCAGCTCGATGCTGACTTGCTGTTGTTTGGCGGTGGCGGTCTCATCCGCGTCGATCGCCATGGTCCGAACCACCTCTACCAGGTCGACGGTGGACAGCTGCAAAGTGGTCTGTCCGGCATCGACATAGCGCATATTCAACATCTCTTGGATCAGGTTGCGCATCTGGGTGGCGGCGTGCAGGACGCTGTCCAACTGGCTGGCCATCTCACTGTCCGCGCCCTCGCGCAAAAAGGAAATATAGCCCATGATAACCGCCAATGGGGTCCGCAGTTCGTGCGAGGCGATGGAGATGAAATCGGTCTTCAGTTGATCCAATTCGCTCAGCTCTTTGTTGGCCCGTTTCAGCTCTTCAAACAGCCGGGTCTTTTCTACCGCTACTCCGGCCAGGTCGGCCAAAATCGTTAACGTCTCTACATCCTGCCGGCTGAAACTGCCGTTTTGCTTGTTAATTGCTTCCAGAACGCCGACCGGCACCCTGTCGACATTGCGCATGGGCACACCCAGGATTTCGCTGGTCTTGAAGTCAATGGCCTCGTCAACATTTTGATTCCATCGGGGATCTGCCGATACGTCTGGTATATACAGCGGCTTGTTGGCTCGCAGTACCGCGCCGGCGATGCTGCCGTCCAGCGGGACAGGGGTGTCGGCCATTTGACCAGTGATTTCGTTGGAGGATGCTACGAAATGTAATTGGCGAGTGCGAGGATCTAACAGCAAGATAGAGGCTGCTTCCGTGTCAGTCAGCGACGCGGCTTCGGAGATGATATAAGTGAGCAGTCGTTCCACATTTGTGGTCGAGTTCAAGACCCGACTGATCTCCACCATTCGCGCCAGCCTGGCTGCGCCAAGTTTCGTGAAACGATTGTTCATAGATGCAGTCTCCTCACCGGTGGATGATGGTTTCGCTATGGAGCGGGATACCTAAAATGATTGTCTGCTTGATGGATCCTCAGAAGCATTCTGAAGGTTGCCTGAGGCACTTGTCTGAACTCATGCTTATCGCCTGTGCCATGTGTATAATGGAAACATGACAATGATAGGGAAAGCAGCATCTTGAGACGAAATACCCCAATAAGTGATCACAACCTAGACCATTGTGGGAATACATATGAGTGACATAGTGCCAGCTGACAGCCTGAGCCTCTACCTGCATATCCCTTTTTGCCGTCATCGTTGTGCTTATTGCGATTTTAACACATATTCAACCCTGGGTGCATTAAAGGATAGCTATGCGGAAGCCTTGGCTCAGGAAATCGCCCAGGTGGGGCGGGCTGCCAGAGAGTCTGGGGAGCCGCCAGCAGTTCATACTATCTTTTTCGGCGGCGGCACGCCCTCATTGATGCCGCCGGAGGCGCTGGCCAAAATCATGAGCGCGGCGCGCCGTTATTTCCGGCTGTCTCCAGAAGCTGAAATCAGCATGGAGGCCAATCCGGGCACGGTGGAT
>JAHEEY010000167.1 GCA_024640485.1 Chloroflexota bacterium
TGGCAGGTGGTGCAGTTGCGCACATCCTGGGGCCAGGCGATCTTGGAATAGTCGTGGACCGACCCGTTGTAGCCGACGATTTGGTACGGCTGCCCGGCAATGACGCTGGGCAATGAGGCGCCGGCATGAATCCGATGGATGAGCACTCTGAAATCAACGGTATTTCCCGATTCCGGATCGATGGTCTGATCGGTATGGCAGGTGATGCACAAGCCAACTTCCCGACGGGTACCGCCGTGGAAAGAGAGCTCTTTATGGCAGCTGTTGCACGCTTCGGTAGAGATTATTTCCCGGGTTGCCGCCGGGTCGCCGCCGGCTGGGACGAAGGTGTAAAGGGCATTGGCTACGGAAGCGCGAGCGTCTTTATACAAATAGGCGCCGACCGTGGTAGTCAGCCCCGGGTCCATCTCCAGGGAAAACTCATCGCCGAAGGTATAGGTGTAGAGACCATCGTCAGCGACAGCCCATTCGCCGGTATTGTCGGCATAAGCTTGGGTGGCTGTGGCTACAGCCGGCTGGACGGTTTCACCAGCAACGGTATAAGCTTCACCAGTAGTTTCGCGCACCAGCAGGTTTTGATAGCGGCTGAGGCCCGTTTCGTCATCTACCAAAATCTGGGCAATGGTGAAACCGAACCCTTCTAGCTGATCTGGGGTCAAAGAGAGGCCAGCGCCATCGGCAAGGCTCATGGTGACCATTGGCTTGCCGCTGTCGGAAAAAGCTACGCCGACGATTTCAGCCTGAAGGCCAGGCCCAAGAGGAACAAAGGCAACCATCTGCGGGTTTTGTTCACCACCCGTTCCCGCAGCACCTTGTAGGCCCGCAGGTCCGGCAGGTCCGGTCATCCCCGCCGGGCCAACTGGTCCGGCAGGCCCTTGGGGGCCGGCAGGGCCAGGAGCGGCGGCACAAGCGGTCAGTGCCAGCACGATCAGCAGTAAAAAGATGAGTCCAATGATTCTGCTCCGATGATTACCCATTCCTTCCTCCTGTTTTGCATCTACCTCAGAACCAGCCGGATTAGATCCCCTTCATCCGCCACAAACCACTGTTCGAAATGATAGACACTCAATCGATTGTCATTCAGGTTGAACACGATCAGGCGCAGGTTGCATTCGCTAGCGTCGAGAAGATCGATCACTGCTGCCGGCAGCTGCCCGTCTGTCCCTTCAATCAGGAGCGTATCTGGCTTGGCCTCCAGAATCCCCTCTTTAGCAGCCGCATAATCCGAGGAAGCACCGACCCATTCAACCTCAGGATGATCCAGCAGCAGCCGGACAGAGTCTCTAAAGATCGGGTTTTCCCAAAATACGAAAAGCCGCCGGGGCATGTTTGACCTCCAGCCTACGCTCACGCTCATGCTTAAGTGTGTGAATATTAGAGGATCATTAACAAACCGGGAATCGGAGAATCTGCCAACCTGCTATGAAAAAACGCCATCTTGGGTGGCGTTTTTTACGATAGGCATCTGGCGTTTTTGGGGAGGCGGTTGTCAAATACCGCGCTTTCACAGGAGGGGAACAAGGTCACGAATCGCGCAGGATCCCTTTCTGCCGGGCATATTGGATCAGCTCATGGCGGCTGGTCAGACCAAGCTTGGTCATGAGTTTGCTGCGGTGGGTATAGACAGTGCTGAGGCTGACCACCAGTTGGTCGGCGATCTCTTTGTTGCTGTACCCTTCAGCCAGCAGGGCCACAATCTCTTTCTCCCTGGGGCTTAACGCTGGGCCTGTCTCATTCCTCTGAACAGCCAGGCTCAGATATTCATTCACCAGTTTACTGGCAATGGTGGGATAGAGGAACACCTGCCCCTGGGCGACAACCCGGACGGCGTGAATCAGCTCGTCAGTCTCAGCACCTTTGATGACATAGCCGGAAGCGCCGGCTTTAAGCATCTCAAACAGGTACTCGTCGGAACGATGCATGGTCAAAACCAGGATATGGATGTCGGGGAAACGGGCCTTAATCTGGCGGGTAGCCTGCAGGCCGTCCACACCGGGCATGGCGATGTCCATCAAGGTGACATTGGGGCGCAATTTTTCCGCCAGGTCCACGGCTTCTTGCCCATTGAGCGCTTCGCCAATGACCTGGATATCTGGCTCGGTATCAAGGAGCATCCGTACCCCGGCGCGGACTATCGTATGGTCGTCTGCAATAAGCACCCGGATTGGATCAGCCACCGTTAACCTCCGTCAATGGAATATGGATTTTGATGCAGCTGCCGTTTCCCGGACTGGAGCGAATCTCCAGCTTTCCGCCGCACTGCTCGATGCGTTCGCGCATGCCCAGCAGCCCCAGCCCCCGGGAATTGCTGCCGTTGACCTGGATTGACTCCAGGTCAAAGCCGACGCCGTCATCAGTCACCTCGCCGTAAAAATCACCACCCTGGTAAGAGAGCGAGAGCCCCACGCGAGTGGCATCGGCATGACGGACCACATTACTGAGCGCTTCCTGGAAGGTGCGGAACAGAGCGGTCTCGATCTCCGAGGGCAGACGGCCGTGAAAGGCGTGGTTTTCAAATTCAAACAGCAGATCCGTGGGCTGAAGCAGCCGCTCGGTATAGCTGCGCAGCGCCGGCACCAGCCCTAAGTCATCCAGGATGGATGGGCGCAGATCCAGGATAATGTCATACATCTGGGCGCTGGTATCACTGATCATCGTCTGTATCTGATCCAGTTGGTCGCGGGCCCGGCTCTTGTCGGATTCCATGATGCGCCCCATCACCTCGGTACGCAGGGCCAACCCACCCAGGGTTTGGCCTAGCTCATCGTGAAGCTCGCGGGCGACCCGCTTGCGTTCATCTTCCTGAGCGGTGATCACCCGCTTCAGCAGTTCACCACGAAGGGCGCTTTGGCGCTGCAGCTGTTCTGACAACAGCTCATTCTCCTGCCGACGATTTTCGATGCGATTAGCCATGGTATTGAAGGCGCTGGCCAACTGGCCGATCTCGTCAGGCTGGTTGTCCACCAGCGGCGGCGACTGCGCCCCCTGCCCAAAGCCAGCGATGGCGGACGCCAATCTTTCCAGCCGGCGCAGGACAAATCGGCTCATCATCAGGTTCACTACCAGGACGGTCACCAAGATCGAGCCCAGCCACCAGGCGAGATTCTCACGCAATGCGTTGGCATATGGGACCGACAGGGGTGCCATAGAGATATCAGTCAACAGCAATCCCAGCAGCCGCGCTTCCTGATCATGACACTCAGCGCAGGCCGGATCATTTTTGATAGGGGACATGCTCCGGAACACCTGCTGCCCGCTTTCATCGGTCACCACCACACTGTCGGGCCGCTCCGCGGGAGGCAGCTGGTGGCACGGCTGGCATTCGGGTGCACGATTATCCAGCTGACGGCCAACATCCCGGTCATAGGGAGACAGGATAACCGTACCCGTGGGATCCATGATGAAAACCGCCCGGAACTCCTCTCTATCACTAATAACGTTGAGTAAATGCTTCAAGCCGCTGATGTCGGAATTCAACATTTCGTGGAGCAGGTTGTCTTGCACAACCTCGGCTGAATAAGTAGCGAAGAGGGTTAGATTTGAAAGCAGCACCGCGCGATAGCGGGTGTATTCTATCGCCGTGAAGAGACTGAGGATCAGCAGCAGAGGCAGCAGAACACCCAACGTAGCTTTCGCTCGTAAGCTCAAGCTCGATATAAATGAAAAGCGCCCCCCACGCATAAATCGCTGCGCCTTCATTCGGGTCAGGTCAGGCAATTGCACGCACCCTTCCAGGTATTGGATGTCTAGTACGGAATGATAATCACAGCTATTTTCCGCAGTAGCACAGGAAAAGTCCAGTAATGAATGTCATTCATGACTTACCTGGTTGTCACGGAAGATGCCCGGTCAGCTGGTACAGCTATCATCGGATACGGCTAAGTGTAGTAAGGAATGATAGCCCCGGGCTTTGGGTGCGGTTCTCAACCATCTCCCGTTTCTTTGGATGGATAATCGCCTTTTGATCTATGAACAGTACCCAGCTTCGGCTCCGATCATGAGCCGTGGCACGTAGATTTCGGAAAAGCTTGACGGCAGAAACATCAAGGAGTATCCAATGAACCAAGACAGCCAAGATTTGAATGCTCTGATTGAACGCATTGGCGTCTTATTTCCGGCAGCGGTTTAATATCCAGGTAGAACACGCTTCCAAGATTTTCAGCCAAGGGCGTAGGATGTTCCACATCGAGAATGTGGAATGGCTGATGGCATTCGTCTATTACAACCTGCAATTCACTGGCCTGTACGACCGGGGAGTATCGATCCTCAATAATGCCCACTGCCCCCGCGAGGTCGTCTACGACCCCTGGCATTACAACGAGATGCAAGGGTATACCTCCGCCGGCACCGGATCGATCCTGCGGCGTACACTTTAACTGCCCGCCAGAGGTCACCCTGCATCGCCTCCGCCGTGCCAAGGGAAAAACGACACCTGCCTAGCCGCGGTGGTGTTCGCTGGTTACCGGCCGATTCGGCACCTGACCGTGACCGTTGCCGCTGCCGTCACCAGCCGAGGATTGCGGCCATTGGTCCCAGAAAGGGAGCGGGCGGTCGTAACCAGCCAGCTTGAGCCCGGTGAGGGCGGCGGTATTGAAATCCATTGCCCGCAGGTCCTCGGTGCTCAGATCGGCGATGCGATTGTGGCCGCTGAGCATGGTCAAGATCTTCACCTCTTCGGCATTGGCATGAATGAAGTTAGCCAGTTTTTGGCCGGTCTCTACCGGATCCAGCCGGGCGCGCAGCTCGGGACGGTGGCTGGTGATGCCGTAGGGGCAGTTGCCTTTGTGACAGGCATAGCAGACCCGGCAGCCCATGGCCACTTCGGCGGCGCTGCCAAAGCCAACAGCATCGGCCCCCATAGCCAGCGCCTTAAACGCGTCCAACCCATTGCGGATACCACCCAGGGCGATCAGTTTCACTTTGCGATGAACGCCGTAATCCTTTAATGCCTGTACCGCCTGGGGGATGCAGGCGATAGTGGGGATACCTACCCCTTGGGTGACCAGGTCGGGAGAACAGCCGGTACCGCCGACCAAGCCATCGATGCTGATGGCATCAGCGCCGGCTTCTATACAAGCGGCGACATCGGCGTATGGACGGGATGGTCCCAGCTTGAACAGGATGGGCACCTGGTAATCGGTGACATCCCGGAGCATGGCGACCTGGTGTTTCATGTCGTCCAGCGTCTGCACATCGTAGTAGCGGCAGGGGCTGAGAGCGTCGGAGCCAACCGGGATACCTCTTACTCTGGCCACTTCTTCCCCTACTTTGGCGCCCAGCAGGTGCCCCCCCATGCCGGGCTTGGCCCCCTGCCCTATCTTGACCTCTACGGCATCGCCGCCGCGAACGTAATCGGCGGAGACACCCCAACGGCCGGTGGACCACTGCACCACCAGATAGCCGCCGGGCTGCCAGCGCTGGAAGCTGAACGAATCGTCCTCATAGCCGCGGGAAAGATACGCTTCCTCGGGAAGCATACCGCCTTCGCCGGTGTTGGTGGCGATACCGGTCATGGCGGCGCCGATGGCCAGGGCCATTTTGGCTTCTTTGCTCAAGGCGCCGAAAGACATCGCCGGCCAGACAAAGGGGAGTTTCAAGCGCATCGGCTTCTCGCAGGTATCTTCGCCGATGACCAGCTCCATATCGCACTCTTCCCGGTATTTATCCCGGGGCGGTTGACTGGCGATTTGGCTGGGGACTACAGTGATCATGTCGAAATTAGGGGTAGGCCCCTGGGTGCCGAAGCCGCGCAGCAGATAGCTGCCGGTCTGGGCTTTGTGATGGATCTCTTCAATGACACCGAACGTCCAGGGATAACGGCTGATATATTCCGATTCAGCGGGATTGATACGGATAGCATCGGTCGGGCAGAATTCGGCACAGATGCGGCAGCCGACGCAGGTATTGTAGTTTTGGATATGGACCTGCCCGCTCTGTGAATCAAAGGCGTAGACGCCGTGGGGGCAAACCTCGGCGCAGGTGCCGCACTTGCCGGGCATCTGGCTGTTCAAACATGCCTGTCTGTTTACACTGACACAAAAGGTGCCTATGGCGCTCATCGGTTCCTCCTAGTTGTAGAACGGCTTCTTTGAGGCGGCAATGATCTTCTTGAATCGAGAAGGATCCGCTTCAATGCCATACCGCTCGAAAAGGGATCGCAGCTGGCTTTCATCGTCATTGGTCATGGGCACATGATGGGTGTTGTGTCCCAGGCTCTTCCATTCGCCGCCGATATAGACGGCTCCTCGAATCAAATAGTTGGCTAAATTGAAACCGGCATTGCCCACCACGATCAGCTGGCCATCGAGCATATAGGTAGCAGCCTCATCGCCGATGTCGCCAGCGACGATGATGGTGGCCCCTTTATTCATGGTCCCGGTGAAATCTTCGGCACCGCCGTAGATGACCACCGTGCCGCCGTAGCAATATTGAGCGGCGCCGAAGCCGGCATTTCCCTGGATGAGAAGCTGGCCCCGGGTCATATTGTCAGCGGCATATTTACCGGCATTTCTAGTCACCTCGATGGTGACGCCATCAGCCAACATGCCCAGGTAATCGCCGGAATCCCCTTGAATCAGGATATCGCCGACCTTGAGGCCGGCAGCGACGCCGTGGATATGTTCAGCGTCAGTCACGATGACCCGATGGCCGTTGATCTGCTGCTTGATGGCGGTATTGACGTCTCTGAGATTCAGCTCCTTCGCGTTGATGGTTTTCATGGAACTCTCCTAAACGACTAAGCCGGGGCCAGCCCAGTTCAACGGCTGACGGCCGCGGCTAGATCGGAAATCAGCTAGCAGCCAGTGCAGCCGTTAACCAAAGGTTGTACGGTCCTGGTGTGGGTGGGGGTGCGGTACAGCCGGGCGAACTGCTGGATCGCCTCACCTCTTGCCGCCGGATCGGCCAGGGCGTCAAGCATCAACAGCTCCAAGGTGTCGAATGCCTGGGCCCGGTCGCGCCCTCGTTTCTCAGCGGCGGCCTGGGCCAACACCTCCTCATCCACTTCGCTGCTGGTCTCCAGCAGCCGCATACGCACGCTGTTGCGGACGAAGGCGTCGCCGGTCCGCGAGCGAATGATCAGGGTCGACCACCCTGGTGCGCTGCCCAGGTCGCCAACGGCCAGGTCGGCGGATTCGCCGGAATAGTCGGTGCAGCTGCCGCATCCGGCGCGGGTGTATTCTTCAGCCCGCTGCCGGGGGATGCGGTGAACATCGCCGTCCCACAAGGTGACATTGAGCCAGCTGCCATCGGCGGAGATAGTCAGCCGGCGGACATGCTCTACCGGGATTCCTGCCTCTTTGATCAGCAGCTCATCGATCATCTCTTCCCGATAGACGCCGGTGCAGAAGTTGGCGATGGTCAGCTGAATGGCATCCTGATATACCTTGAGCCGAGGGTTGGTGGACTCTTTGAGGCGCCGGACCGCCTGGGCGGCGCAGGGGGTGGCCACCACAGCCAGTTTGGCCATCCGCTTCTCGAAAACAGCCTCGTTCAAAGCATCGAATACCGGCGCCCACAGCCCCTGGATTCCGACAGCGGACGCGACTTCTTCCACGGTGACGGCGGTGCGCACCACCGGACGCAGCTGCCACGGATCCAGATCGAGCATAATGGCGCCGTCGATGAGGCCGGCGCTGAGCCCGGCGGCAACGATACTGCGGATGACATCGTTGGGGCCGCCGGCATCGATGGGGCCCCTGGCTTTGGCAGCCACCGTGACCTGGGCCGGGATCGGGTTCCAGCTGACCAGCCGGGGGCATACTTCAGCGCAGAATTTCTGGCAGTAAGTGCACGAATCCAGCTCTACCCGGGTATAGCCAAGATTTTTGGTGCGGCTCTCCCGGAAAGGCCGGCCGTCGTCGCCCCAGTTCAACACCTGTTTGGAACAGGCGGCAATGCAGAGGCCGCAGCCGGCACATCTATCCAATGACCAAACATCTGTTTCCAACTGTTTTGACATATGAAACTCCTGATTGGCTAAGATCGTCCAGACTGTTGTTTTATTTGATCTGCAGGCGGCCAGGCGCGGGAAAAGCCGCCGGCCTTATTCATTGCCCGCTGAATATCCTGAGCGAATTCGGCCACAGCATCGGCGAAGGCGACGCTATTGTCGCCGGTGAAGGCCATAAGCTTCAGCCGGCGGGGATCAATCCCACGGGCAGCCAGCTGAACTTCCAGATCGGCCAACCGCTGGCGGGCATGGCTGCTGCCGTGGCCGTAGTGGCATTCACCTTGATGGCAGACCCCTACCATCACCCCATCGGCTCCGTTCAAAAATGCCCACAAAGCCATCATGGGATCGAAGCGGGCGCCGCAGTTCAAAGGGACCAGGCGCAGCGATTGGGCGTACGGTATGCGGCGGGCGCCGGCGACGGCGGCAGCGGCGGCGGCGCTCCATTCGCAGCCCAGCAGCAAGATTTTGGGCTGGCGGCTGGCGGCCGGGGAGGCAAGGGAAGGCGCGGCTGGCTTGAGCGCCGCTTCGATTTGGGCGAAGACCGCTGCATCTTCCCATCCGGGGAGATTGAGACAATGGACCGGACAGGCGACCAGGCAGCTGCCGCAGCCGATGCAGCGGGTCCAATCGATGTCGGATTGGGACAAGACAGCGTCCCGGGCTGACATCCGGATAGCCGCCGTGGGGCAGACAGGGACGCATTGCGCGCAGCCGGTACAAAGGGTGCTATCGACTTCTACCACCGGCGAGCTGCGGCTAAGCGATTCCCGGCGCAGGAAGCGGAGAGCGCGACCGCTGACCAAGTAAGCGTTCAGCAGCAGTTCGTTGGTGTCGGTGGGCTGATGGGCCCCGCCCAGGAGATAGATGCCGTTGTCGATAGCGCGGTCCGGTTTCAGGCGTATGCGCGGCTGCAGCAGGAAGCCGTCCTGATCCTGGGGCAGCCGGAACAGCGCTGCCAGGGAGTCGAGATAAGCTGGCGGCTGGAACTGCCCCGGAGTCACCAGCAGGCCGCAGCCAAGCTCCATCCGTTGGCCGGCGATGGGGTCGTCAACCATCACCCGATCTTCGCCAATGAGGGGCGGGTGTTCCTGGTGATAACGGAAAAAGGAGACGCCCATATCTTTGGCCTGCTGGAAATCATCGTTGTCCTGGCCGCTGGCGTTGGCCAAATAAAGTTCACGGAACAAGACGGTCACCTGATCAGCGGCACCCAGCTGTTTCAAGGCGGCAGCCTGGCG
>JAHEEY010000168.1 GCA_024640485.1 Chloroflexota bacterium
CGCAGCTTGACCGGCCCGCCAAATGTGTTGGGGTCCGGCACGCTCAGGCTTCCAGAAGAACCGTAGATCTCAATTCGAGGTAAGGTGTGGGACCAGATATCGAAGCTCATGATCATGGTCGCTACGGCACCGCTGGCGAAATCGATACTGCCGGACAGATGGGTAGGCACTTCAACCGGGATGCGATGCCCATTTCGGGCCTCGCTGGTGGCGATGCGCTCCGGGAAGGAGATGCGCGCGGAACCGGACACCCGGACTGCCGGGCCCAGGAGATGAATGAGCGCTGTCAGATAATAGGGCCCCATATCGAACATAGGCCCGGCACCCACCTTGTAGAAGAAATCGGGGTTAGGGTGCCAGGACTCGGGGCCGTGGCCCATCATGAAGGCGGTGGCGGCCACCGGCGTGCCGATAGCGCCTTGGTCGATCAGATGGCGGCAGCTCTGCAGCCCGCCGCCCAGGAAGGTGTCAGGAGCGCATCCCACCATCAGCCCATTGGCTGCCGCCGTCGCCAGCACTTTCTTACCGTCTTCACGGGTCACCGCCAGCGGTTTCTCGGAATGCGCGTGCTTGCCGGCTTCCAGGATCGACAGGCTGACCTGGGCATGGACCGCCGGAATGGTCAGATTGATAATGATCTCTATCTCCGGATCAGCCAGCATCGCCTCAATGGACATCGCTTTCAAGCTGTATTCCTGGGCCAATGCCTCTGCGCTGCTGGGGAGGATATCGGCACAGGCGGTCAGATCCAGGTTTGCGAATAACCGGCACCCTTTCACGTACGCCGGGGCGATGTTGCCGCAGCCAATGATTCCCACCTTTGTCTTTTTCATCATGTCTCCATATTCTACAACGCGGCTCTCAGCGCCTTTGCCAGCGCCGCTGGTGTACTCTGCTCAATTCTCAGCTCAAGGCCCCCATGAAAGGCGGCGAACTCGCGCAGCGCGCCGGCGATACCCTGCACCAGATCGCTGCTCACCGATTCCCCTGGCTCAAGGTATATCGCCCGTATGATCATGCAGCCGTTTTGCCGGTCGGCTTTGGGGTCGATCCGGCCCACCAGCCTGCCGTTATGCAGGATCGGCATCACATAGTAGCCATATTTTCGCTTCGCCGCCGGGGTATACACCTCGATCTTATACTCAAAGTCAAATAGATCTCTTGTCCGGAATCGGTCCCAGATAAGATTGTCGAAAGGGGTCAGGAATGTGGTCAACATGGGGCTGAATTCGCCGGCTTCGACGCTCTCAAGCAGGGGCAAGTCCGCCGCCAGCAGGTAGGTCGGCGCCGCCCAATCGGCCACCCGCACCGGCACTATCTCGCCTTGTGCCAGAAGTTCATCGATTCCAGCCCGGGCGCTTCGCAAGCTCAAACGATAATAATCAGCGATCATCTTTTCGGTGGCTGCCCCCAGCCGGGCCAGCCCTTGCGCTGCCGCCCACCGGAAGTAATCGGCCAGAGTGAGTTCCGTCGGCTGGGTAGAACCGGGCAGCACCCGTTCTGCCAGGTCGTAGAAGATGCGGAACTTCTCTCGGCGGTCCACCATCAGATGTCCGTGGCGATACATCAGCACCAACGCTTCTTTTGCCGGCTTCCAATTCCACCAGGAGCCAGCCTGGTCCGAGGTCGACTCAAAGTCCAACGAGCTCAACGGGCCGCGTCTCTCGATCTCGGCCATCACCGACGCCATCATCTGCTGCGGGTCATCCCCATTGAAGTACTGCGGGTTGACCTTGATCGACCGCGATCGCAGCTCACTGAAGAGCGGCGCGAACTGGGGATAGTCTCGACTGGGGATCAGGCAGGCGGCATGTGCCCACTGCTCAAACAGGGTCCGGTCCGGGTACAGCAAGCTGTCCAGATCAGAGCGGTCATAGAGCCCTGCCCGGCTGAGCATCACCAGATAATGGCTGCGGGCGACCACATGAATGGTGTCCAGCTGCAGCAGGCCGATGCGATGGACGATCTCCAGCAGTTCCCGCTTGCCGGCGGCCGCTGGCCTCTGATGCAGCCCCTGCTTGACCACCGCCATTAATCGGGCCGTCTCCAGGGAGATGGAGCGCCGTGAATCAGAACCCATAAAGCTAAATCCTGCCTTGAGCCAGCCCTTGGCTGGTCAGGTATGTGTAGCTCTTAGCCACCGCTTCCAGCATGTCGGTAGCGCATCTGTCCAGCTCGACAATCAGCCACTCCGTATGCGATCCACCCGCCTTGACGATGGCTGGGATATCCATCACCCCTTCGCCCAGGGCGGTCATGTGATCTTCCCGGTTAACTGCCGGACCATCCTTGATGTGAAGCAGCGGCGCCCGTTCGCCCAGCCCCGCCACCACCGCGGCTGGGTCCAGCCCTGCCACCTTGGCCCAGTAGGTGTCCACCTGGAACAAAACCTCTGGATCCAGGGTGTCCATCAAATGTCTGTAT
Organism: Chloroflexota bacterium; assembly: GCA_024640485.1. Lineage (GTDB taxonomy): Bacteria > Chloroflexota > Anaerolineae > Promineifilales > Promineifilaceae > JAHEEY01. The sequence goes on from JAHEEY010000168.1 coordinate 2,425, forward strand.
GCCGGCCGCCCGGCCACCTTGGCCATCTCGAAGTCGTGATTGTGGATGCTGAATTTCAACCCATTTTCCACAGCCACCTCATTTGCCTGATTGAACAGCTCCGCCATTGCCTGGATCGATGCTTCCGTGGCGTAGTTCTGCGGGTCGGTCCACGGCGAAACCAGATGGTAGGCGCCGATGGCGTCCATGGTCTCCAGAACCTCATTCTTCTTGTCGCCCAGCGGCATCGGCATATGGGCGCTGGGAATCTTCAGCCCCAGCCCATTAAACAGCTGGTACGCCTGCTCCGGGCTCTTGCCAGGCGCCCCCCAATACTCGATGCCCACGAATCCCATGTCGGCGATCCGCTTTACTACACCCTCATAATCCTTGGCCAATTCATCCCTGACCGAATAGAACTGCAGTGCGATTGGTGCCGTCATCTCATTACTCCTTTCAATAGTCGCAATACCCGGCGCACATGGCCCGGATTTTTCAAACAACGTGGAAGACATTTCGTCAGCTTAACGCTTTTCAACCAGCTCTGGAAGAATTATCCCACGACTCGGGCAAAGGCCAATCAACCCGTTGACAGCCTCGGCAGCCGCAGCCGCTGAGTTGGTCCGCCGTTCCTAACTCGCCCTGCCGGCTAGGCCGCTGGCTGCTGCCTGGCCGCCCAAACCATGCCCCGGCGCTGGATCTCTCGAGCCTCAGCCACCTGGAAATCCTGGGCCACGTGGCCCAACGAGGAATAGAAGACGCGGCCCTGCCCCCAACGGCGCTTCCAGACCACCGGCATTTTGGTGCCGTTTACCCAGGGCGCCTCGTCAGTATGGAAGATTGTGGTCGCCAGCACCTCATTGGACGGGTCCACGTGCAGATAATACTGCTCTGAGTGCATGTCGAAATCATTGATCCCGGCAGTGATCGGATCGTCGTGATTGATGATGTTGACCCGGTAGTCGATGACGCCCCCCGGATGGGCCACCCACTGCCCGCCCACCATCCATTGGTAATCGACGTTTTGCCGGAAAGAGTCAGCCATGCCGCCGTGCCAGCCGGCGATGCCCACGCCGCTCTTGACCGCATCCAACAGCCCTTGCTGCTGCTCATCGGTGATGCTGCTCATGGTCCACACGGGCACAATCAGGTCCAGCAACCGCATTTTCTCCCGGTCCAGATAGCTGTCAAGACTGTCGCTGATCTCTACCTCGAATCCAGCCTCCCGCAGCAGCGGCGCGAACAGATCGACGCACTGCTTGGGCTCATGCCCTTCCCATCCGCCCCAATTCATCAAGGCTCGTTTTTTCACCTGACTGCGCTCCTTCTTATTGAGTTGTAGAGAATTCAATATCTCCCCTATTCGTCCAGTCGAATCTCACGGCCGCTTTCCTGGCTGCGGTAGATGCCGTCCAGGATCCGCATCACCTGCAGCGACTGCTCCGCCGGCACCGGGGAGGGGCCGCCGTCGACCACCGCCTGGGCAAACTCTACACATTCCTGGGCATGGGGCGGCAGCAGATCCGGGGTGCGCTGCAGGGTCCGGTTGTAATGCTGCTGGGTTTGATAATTGCTCTGGTATATCTCGTTCTTGGGCCACAGGCAGCCGCCCTCACTGCCGTACAGCCACATGCGCATATCATCACCAGGGGTGTCATGATGCAGCAGCCAGCTGACTTCCAGCATCAAAGTAGCCCCATTGTCAAAGCGGACGAAGGCGGCGGCGAACTCTTCCACGTCCATCTCCTTGGGGATAGCGCCGCCCCAGATGGAGAATGCCCCTTCCTTCTTGGCCAACTCGGTGCGGGATACCCCGGAGACGGCAGTGGGCGTCGGATTGCCCATGAACCAGAGGGTCAGGTCGAGGATGTGGACGCCGATATCAATGCAGGCGCCGCCGCCGCTGTGCTCTTTGAGGATGAAGCCCGGACGTGTAGGCGCCGCGGCCCGGCGCAGCATCCAGCTGCGGGCATGATACACCTGCCCCAGGGCGCCGGCATCAATCTCCGCCTTCATCGCCTTGGAGACGCCGCTGTAGCGGTGGTGCTGGGCCGTCATCAGCAGCTTGCCCGATTTATCGCGGGCACGGATCATCGCCTCGATTTCCGCCGGCGTGGGAGCCAGCGGCTTTTCACACAAAACATGCTTGCCCGCTTCCAGGGCGGCGATGGCCAATGGGGCATGGTAATTGCTGGGTGTGCAGATGTCGATGATGTCGATTTCGGGATCGTCGAACAGCTCAGCCGGATCTGCCGTCAAATAGTCGATCCCGTTTTCTTCCCCCCACGCCGCCAGAGCCTGCTGGTCTACATCAGAGCCGGCAGCCAACTCGGCATGTTCCGAGGCGGCCCATCCTGGGAGGTGAACCGTGGCGATCCCGCCGACACCAATGACCGCTACCTTGAGTTTACGCATTAACTGTATTCGCTCCTGCTTGTGACCGTGATGCCAGCGTCTACTTCTGCTTCAGTTCTGGATGTTCTATCGCCGCAGCCGGCGCGATCGCTGCTACCGCTTCCAGCGGCTGGGGGCGGTGGCCAAAGGTGACTTCTGGCCCTGCATTGGGCGCCGCCCAGCGGACCGCGTTGTCAATCACCTGCAGCACCTGGGGATGATGATAGATGGGGTAGGTCTCATGCCCTGGGCGGAAATAGAAGATCTTGCCTCGTCCCCGATGGTAGCAGCAGCCGCTTCGGAAAACTTCACCGCCGGCAAACCAGGAGACGAACACCAGATTATCCGGTTCGGGTATGTCAAAATGCTCGCCATACATCTCAGCGTTAGGGATTTCGAAATACTCTCCCAACCCTTTGGCGATGGGGTGTCCGGGAGACACCACCCAAACCCGTTCCTTTTCGCCCATTTCTCGCCACTTCAGATTGCAGCTGGTGCCCATCAGCTTGATGAAAATCTTGGAGAAGTGGCCTGAGTGGAGCACCAGCAATCCCATCCCCTGCATCACCCGGGCGTGGACCTTGTCGACAATCGCGTCTTGGACCTCGCCGTGGGCCATATGCCCCCACCAGATGAGTACATCAGTATTCTCCAGGACCGCATCAGTCAGCCCATGCTCTGGCTCATCCAGGGTGGCGGTCCTCACCGCCAGCCCTGCCGTTCTCAGGGCGGCGGCAATAGCACCGTGCATCCCATCCGGATAGATGTCGGCGATGGCCTGATGCTGCCGCTCATGGCGATATTCGTTCCATACAGTCACTCTTGGTTTTTCCATGGACAATTCCTCCCACAGGGCTAGCTGCCTGAATCCATCATTTGCGGCGAAGCGCTCCCTGGTACTGCTGAAGAGCAGGGCTGCCGAAGCCGCCGACTGAGAGCGCCCCGCCACCCAGGCTGGCGATCAAAACCGGGGGAATAGGCTCCACACCTGCGCCAGACAACCATATCGGCCCGATAATTCTAGCTGACATATCAGCCGGATACCAGCTTTGGCAAAGTCGAGGTTGCACCCCTTCGACGGCATCAGAAATCGTCGCCACGGCTTTCTCAGAGCTGGTGACAGCGGCTGGTGTCAGGACGCGGCGGCTTCCGGGGGAGTGACTTCCGGAATGGGGCCCTGCTGTTTCAGACCGGCTGCAGTTCTGTTGACAGAGTGAACCGTCAGGGCTTATCCTTATCTGTACCCTTGCCCTTGGGCCCGGGTGGTGAGAGAGTCGATGGCGTCAGAGGTGGAATCCTACCGCCGGTGCGTCGCAGCGATGGGCAATCTAGATAAGAGGACCGTATGAGCCAATTGATTACAGCTTTAGGGCCGCTTGAAGCCGGTGCTCTGGGCATGATTCTGCCCCACGAGCATCTCTTCGTGGACCTGCGCACCTGGGACCAGCCCGGATACGCGCAGGCTGACACCGATGAGGTCATCGCCCTCATGGGGCCGCAGGTTGAAACGGCCAAAGCCGCCGGCATCACCGCCATTGTCGAATGCAGCACCGGCGGCGTGGGACTCAGGGCTGATATCGATAGGGCGATATCAGAGACGTGCCAATTTCCAATTGTGGTACCCACCGGCTTCTACCGCGAACCGTGGATACCGGATTGGGTTCACCACGCCTCCCAGGGTGAACTGACTGCGTTCATGAGCCGGCAGCTGCAGGAGCAGATCGGCGACTCCGGCGTTCAGGCCGCCTGGATCAAGATCAGCGCCGGCGACGACGGTATCACCGACTGTGAGGCAAAAGTGCTGCGCGCCGCCGCCCATGCCGCAAAGCAGGTCAACGCGGTCATTGGCAGCCATACCATCCGCGGAAGCGTCGTGGCCGACCAGTTGGATATCCTCGAATCCGCCGGATACACACCGGAACGATTCATCTGGATCCACACCCAGGCCGAAGCTGATTTTTCGCTGCACCTGGAGATGGCTCGCCGGGGCGTCTGGCTGGAATATGACGGCATCGGCGGCGAGGGATGGAACGATCAGCAGTATACGGAGATGATCCATCGGGTGCTGGATGCCGGCTTTGGCCGCCGGCTGCTGCTCAGCCATGACCGCGGCTGGTATGATCCCGCCCAATTGGGCGGCGGCAACCCCAAACCATACACCTACCTGCCCAGCATCTTCCTGCCCAAGCTGAGGGCCAGCGGCGTCGATGACCAGACCATACACCAGCTCACCCATCTAAACCCATTCGCCGCCTTTGCCCGTTGAGCGCCAATTTGGCCACCCGCGTCTATGCCGAAACGAGCCAGGTCAGCACAATTGGAGCGTTCAACCATGCTTGATGATCCCAAAGACCGATTCACTGGAAAAGGCGAGAATTACGCCAGATATCGACCGTCCTACCCTGCTGAGGTGATCCAGCTGCTCTCTGACGAGTACCAGCTGACCGCAAACGCGGTGATCGCCGATGTCGGATCCGGTACCGGCATCTTGAGCGCCATGTTCGCGGCCAACGGCAACCTGGTTTACGGGATTGAGCCCAATGATGAGATGCGTCGCTACGCTGAGCAGCAGCTGGCGGACGAAGCCAATTTCATTTCCGTTGCCGCCGCAGCCGAGTCGACCACGCTCCCCGATGATACGGCCGCGTTTGTCACTGCCGGGCAGGCGTTCCATTGGTTTGATACCGAAAAAGCCAGAGCGGAGTTCAGCCGGATTCTCCAGCCGGAGGGATACGTTGTCCTGCTGTGGAACAGCGTGCCCAGAGACGATTCCGCCCACTTCGCGGCCCTTGAATCTTTCAACCACAAATATCAGATCGCCCGCAGCAGAACAAAAGGGGGTAAAGATCTGCACATATCCGACTTCTTCGACGGGGAAGTCCGCAAACACACCATCCCCAATCCTCACCAGATGGATTGGACCACATACCAGGGCAGATTTCTATCCTCCTCATGGGCGCCAAGGCCAGGCGCCGACCTGTACCGGCCGGCGCTGGCGGACCTGCGCCAGCTGTTTGACCAGTTCCAGGTTTCAGGAACGTTGATTGAGCCGCTGGTCACAGAACTCTTTGTCGGCCAACTACCCTCGCGATAACCCCTGTACCCGGCAGCGGGCCGCCGGAATCAATGGGCCGATTTTGATACAGCCGCGGTCCCATTTGTGATATAGTCGCTGGAAGAGTCAGCCAAAACACAAGATGAAGGAGCAGAAAGATGATTCAGAAAATGGAATTTGGCCGGACGGGACACATGAGCACCCGCACGCTGTTCGGTGCGGCTGCTCTGGGACGGGTGACACAGGCGGAAGCTGACGCCACCCTCGACCTGCTGTACCAGTATGGCGTCAATCACATCGATACCGCCGCCAGCTACGGCGAGGCGGAGCTGCGCATCGGCCCCTGGATGCCCCGCCACCGAAAGAATTTCTTCCTGGCCACCAAAACCGAGAAGCGGACCTATCAGGAAGCCAAAGAAGAGCTCCACCGTTCCCTGGAAAAGATGCGGGTCGACTCCGTCGATCTGTGGCAGATGCACATCCTGGTGGACCCGGACGAGTGGCAGACCGCCATGGGCCCGGGGGGCGCCTTGGAGGCGTTCATCGAAGCCCGCGATCAAGGTTTGGTGCGCTACCTGGGCGTCACCGGCCACGGGGTGACCATCGCCGAAATGCATATGCGCAGCCTCAACCGGTTCGATTTCGACTCGGTGCTGCTGCCCTACAACTACGCCATGATGCAGAACCAGAAGTACGCCGCCGATTTCAAGGCGCTGCTGGCCATGTGCCAGGAGAAAAAGGTGGCGGTGCAGACCATCAAGACCATCACCCGGGGGCCGTGGGGCGACCGGGAACAGAACAGAGCATGCTGGTACGAGCCGCTGGAAGCGCAGGCAGACATCGATGCCGCCGTCCACTTTGCCATGAGCCAACCCAACGTGTACCTGAACACCGTAGGAGACATCCATCTGCTGCCCCAAGTGCTGGATGCGGCGTCCCGGTTCCAGCCGGGTTCGGAAGCGGCCCATGAAGAGAAACTGGCCAATCTGTCGATGACCCCCCTGTTTGTATAGCCGGGCAAGAGGCTGCTGCACTTCCCCTTTACACGAAAAGCCGCCCTGTGGAAGTTCCCACAGGGCGGCTTTTGATTCCAATGTCACGCTCCCGAATGGGCGCCGTGATAACTGTTCCGCTAGGCGATACCCGATTGAGCCCGTCCGCGGCGGGTGACCGCGTCTACCAGCACAGCCGCCAGAAGCACCAGGCCGGTGACCACGAACTTGACCCCGGCACTCAATCCCAGAAGGCCCATGCCGTTCTCGACGGTGGCGATCACCAAGGCGCCTAGGAAAGCGCTGGAGACACGGCCGCTG
>JAHEEY010000615.1 GCA_024640485.1 Chloroflexota bacterium
AAGCCGGAAACGACTGCATTACAAGCGTGAAGCTGATCGATGCTTTTGGGAGCGTTTGCCGCCAGAGGAAGATCGAGCAGTTCATCGTCGATGAAATCACCTTCCTCTGAAGAAGGTCAACGATGTGATCCGACTCGAGTTGATTGATGCTTTCGGAGTACTTGACGCAAAGCCCGGGCCTCCTGCATCTTTGAGCTGGCGTCTTCTGGAATGCTTTCAGTTGCTGCGCACTGTTAAAAAGAATGGAAAACAGTGCCGTCCCATGAAATGGGGGGCATGCGCGTTCAATCGGCCAACTTGCTGTGTCGTAATCAGCCGCCGTACAGCTCCCCGGTCAGGTATTTCAGCCCACTGTCCGATGCCACGGTGACCACCGTATGCCCTGGCCCCAGCTCCTGGGCCAGCTGGATCGCCCCGATCACATTGACCCCGGTGGAGGTGCCGGCGAAGATCCCCTCTTCCCGGGCCAGCCGACGGGCCATCTTCCGCCCCTGCCCCTCGTCGATCGCCCGCACTTCATCATAAAGGTCGGCATCCAGCAGCGGCGGACGGAACCCCACCCCGATCCCTTCCACATGATGGCTGCCCGGCGTACCGGTGGAAATCACCGCCGAGGTCGCCGGCTCAAAGGCGATCACCCGGCTCTGGCTGCCGCCGTCATGCAGCGCCTCCGACACCCCCATCAGCATCCCGGCAGTGCCCACGCCGCCGCAGAAAGCGTCGATCCCGTCGGGCACCTGCAGCAGCAGCTCCAGGCCGATTTTGGCGTACCCCTTCAGCGAATCCCGGTTGTGGAACTGGTCGGTGAAGTAGATGTTCTCCTCCTGGGCAAGCTCCTTGGCCCGGGCGATCAGGCTGGGAATCAGGTCGGCGGTTATCTGCCCCCCTCTGGACGGGATGATCTCCAGCTCCGCCCCAAACGCCCGCATGGTGTTCAGCTTCTCCTGGGCGAAGGCGTCGGAAGAGACCACCTTGAAAGGGTACCCTTTGACGGCACAGACAAAGGCCAGCGAGGATCCGGTGCTGCCGCCGGTATACTCCAATACCGTCATTCCCGGCCGCAGATCCCCTCGCATCTCCGCCTCCTCAATCATCGCCAGCGCCATCCGGTCCTTATAGGAGCCGGTGGGGTTGAAGTATTCCAGTTTCACCAGGACATCGGCGCTGTTGGCCGGCACCACCCGCCGCAGCTTCACGATGGGCGTTCGGCCGATGGTGTGCAGGGTAGAGGTGCGGATTGGGCTGAGCTGTTGGGGCATCACAATCTCCATAGAAAAGGGTTTTGCCAAATGATAGCCGAAATCCCTGCTGGATGTCATCCCGCGCCTGCCGGGCTGCCCCATTTCACTCATCTGCCGCTCACTTGACCGCCAGAAAATGCTACAATGTGGAGGTATGCTTACCGGCTTGGAGCCCAGATAGGAGCTGACAAATGAACTGGAAGATCTCCCTGAATGACGATCCCTTACCCTGGCTTCTGGAAAATGATCCCGTGAATCCCGGGGTGCGCTACTTCGCCCTGCGCGATCTGGTAGGGCTGCCGGCAGATGCCCCCGAGCTTGCCGCCGCCCGGCAGGCGGTGATGGCCAGCGGGCCGGTGCCGGTCATCCTCTCTCAACAGCATCCCGACGGCTATTGGATCAAGCCCGCCTATCTGCCCAAATACCGGGGCACCATGTGGTCGATCACCTTTCTGGCCCAGTTTGGCGCCGACGGGGGCGATCCCCGCATCCGCAAAGCGTGTGACCAGCTGTTTGCCTTCTCCGCCGCCGCGCAGGGCGGCCTGAGCATCGACGGCCGCAACAGCGGCCTCATTCACTGTCTGCAGGGAAATCTGTGCGCCGCCCTCATCGCCCTGGGCTTCCTGGGGGACGAACGGCTGGGGCGGGCATTAGAGTGGCTGGCTCGCAGCATCACCGGCGAGGGCATCGCCCCCCGGACGGAGCGGACCGCGCCGGTCCATTATCTCAGCAGCGGCAACAGCGCCCCCGGATTCGAATGCAGCGCCAACTACCATACCCCCTGCGCCTGGGGCGCCGTCAAAGCGATGCTGGCCCTCTCTAAGGTGCCGGCGGGCCAGCGCTCCCCCTTGGTGGAGCGGGCGATCAGCCGCGGCGTTGAGTTCCTGTTCTCCGTGGATCCGGCATCCGCCGACTATCCCCGCGGTCCTGCCGCCAAGCCCAACCGCAGCTGGTTCAAGTTCGGCTATCCCATCGCCTATGTCACCGACGTGCTGCAGATCCTGGAGGTCCTGGCTGACCTGGGCTATGGCGCCGATCCCCGGCTGGCCAACGGCATCGACCTGCTGCTCAGCAAACAGGACGGGCAGGGGCGCTGGCCGATGGAATACAGCTACAACGGCAAGACCTGGATAGACGTGGAGGAGAAGGGCCAGCCCAGCAAATGGGTCACCCTGCGGGCCCTGCGGGTCCTCAGCCGCGCCATCGCCTGATCGCCGGTCCGGCAGCCGCCAAATAGATGTTATACTCAGTTCCAGCCGCGGCCCGTTTTGCGGGCGGCTGGCCTCATTGAGTTGATCACAACCCGGCAGCGTATTGGAGAGAAAATGAAACGACTAATCCCGGTGGCAAACAGTGATGATATTCTCCCCCAGTACAGAGACACCCCCATTGGGCTGCTGCTAGAGTATCACAA
>JAHEEY010000169.1 GCA_024640485.1 Chloroflexota bacterium
GGTGGCTTCATTCAGCCGGGAGGATCGTGAAAGAAAACCTGGCTCCATCGGCCTGCCGGTCTGGGGGGTTGAATTGCGGGTGGTCGATGAAGAGGACAACGATGTCCCCGTGGGCGAACTCGGCGAGATCGTCATTCGCGGCCACAACGTGATGAAGGGCTATTACAAACGGCCCGAGGCCACCGCCGACGCCTTCCGCAACGGCTGGTTCCACAGCGGAGATATTGGCCGTAAAGATGAAGACGGCTATTACTACATTGCCGACCGGGTGAAAGATATGGTCATCCGCGGTGGTTTTAATGTGTATCCGAGAGAAGTTGAAGAAGTGCTTATGGCCCATCCGGCTGTCAGCATGGCCGCAGTAATTGGCGTGCCTGACGATCAATATGGTGAGGAGATCAAAGCGTTCATCGTACTCAAGCCGGATGTCAACGTAACCGCGGGTGAGATCGTGGCCTGGTCTAAAGAGAACATGGCTGCCTACAAATACCCCCGAACCGTGGAGTTCCTTGACGCTCTGCCCATGAACGCCACTGGTAAGATCCTGAAGACAGAATTGAGGAAAGCATAAGGTCGGGAGACTCAGCTGATTGAGTGCTGTACCTGGAGCGCTCAATCAGCTAGTTATGTCAAATGTGGTTCGTTTGAGGCGCAATGCATTTCAGCAGTAAATCATAAGGAGAGCCGTATCATGAGTGACCTGGGGAATATTAATTTCGAGCTTACCGACGAACAGAAAGAGATTCAGTTGTTGGCCCGAGAGTTTGCCAAGAACGAAATCGTGCCCGTAGCCGAACATTACGATCGCACGCACGAATATCCGTGGCCGGTCATTCGCAAGGCGCAGGAGATGGGCTTGACTGCCATGAGCGTTCCTGAGGAATACGGCGGATTGGGCCTGAGCTTATTTGAAGAAATCCTGGTCACCGAAGAGCTCGCTTGGGGCTGCTCTGGAATGAGTACCGCAATCGGCGTCAATGGTCTGGCCATTGGCCCCATTTTGGTTGCCGGCAATGAGGCCCAGAAGGAAGAGTACGGCGGGCGAATGGCTGAGGGGCAGATGGCTGGGTACTGTCTGACCGAACCTGAAGCCGGCTCGGATGTCGCCGGGATCAAGACCACCGCCCGCAAAGATGGGGATCATTACGTTCTCAACGGGAACAAGATGTTCATCACCGGTGGTACCGTAGCTGATTTCTACACCGTCTTCGCCTACACCGATCCGACACAGCGGTACAACGGTATGAGCTGTTTTATTGTCGATCGAAAGTGGGAAGGGGTTAGTGTGGGCAAACCGTTCGATAAGCTGGGCCAGCACGCATCTGACACCGCTGAAGTGATTTTTGACAATGTGAGGGTGCCCGCGACTCATCTGTTGGGTCAGGAAGGTCAAGGCTTCATGATCGCCATGAAGGTGTTTGATCGCAGCCGTCCTGGCACGTCCGCTGGAGCCTTAGGTGTGGCCCGGCGGGCGCTGGAAGAATCTATCAATTACGCCAAGACTCGCATGGCCATGGGCAAGCCGATCTGGCAGCACCAATCCATTGGGCACATGATTGCCGATATGGCCATGGAGCTTGAAGCAGCCCGGTTGTTGGTCTGGAAATCTGCCTGGGCAGTCGATGCCGGCGTACGCAACACCACCATTGCCGCTTTTGGCAAGGCTTACGCGGCGGATACCGCCATGAAGATCACCACCAACGCGGTGCAGGTGTTCGGCGGCTACGGCTATATGACCGAATACCCGGTCGAAAAACTGATGCGTGATGCCAAGATCTTCCAGATTTACGAAGGCACCAGCCAGATCCAGCGCAACATCGTGGTCCGGGAGCTGTTCCGCAAATAGCGGCTGCCCCTTTGGGCTCTGCCAGCCAAACTGACACCAAAGAGATTGAGCTCTAGGATTCTTTCCTGGAGCTCATTTTCATCTATGAAATGTAAGACATTCATTGGAAACATCATCTAGCACTTGACGCCACTATTGGAAATATGCAAAATCAAGGTTGACAGGATTTCCTGCCAAAGGATAGGTGTTAAAATGTCTATGAACTTGAATATTTTGCTGATTAGTCTGCCTGTTTGGATGACCGGAATCTACCTCCTGGCGATGCTGCGCAAGATGCGCCAGTTGGCCTTGAAGCCGGTACCGGTACGGGTATCAACGAAGGGCTAGAAACAAGATGTTTTACAATCCGCTTTTCTGGATGCTTGCTTTGCCTGGTATGCTGATTGGGATGGTTGCCCAGTCTCGGGTGAAGAGGGCGTTCAAGAAGTACAGTCAGATCCGAAATGCTCGCGGCTTGTCAGGCGCAGAAATTGCCCGGCAGCTGCTAGACTCTCAAGGGCTCTATGATGTCGCCATTGAGGAATCGCAAGGATTTCTCAGCGACCATTATGATCCTCGCAGCAAGGTGCTGCGGCTCAGTCCTGACGTGTACCGCACCCCTAGCATTGCCGCTGCCGGCGTCGCCGCCCATGAAATGGGCCACGCGCTGCAGCACGCCAGTGGCTATTTCCCACTTCATATCCGCAGCTCGATGGTTCCCGCCGCTCAGTTTGGCAGCAAATTGGCGCCCTGGATCTTTATGGCCGGCCTGCTGCTGCAGTTTACCACGCTGGCCTGGATAGGTGTCATTCTATTCGGCGCTGCGGTGATATTCACTTTGGTGACCCTGCCGGTGGAGTTTGATGCCAGCAAGCGGGCCAAACGGCTCCTGACCAGCAGTGGGATTCTCATTGGCCAAGAGGCTGAAGGGGTTGAGAAAGTACTGGATGCCGCCGCCTTGACCTATGTCGCCGCAGCCATTGCCGCGGTTGGCCAGCTGCTCTACTACGTCATGATGCTTACCGGCGGCGGACGCCGGCGATAGGCTGAGACCCGAAAAAGTATTCGAAAGAGCTGTCAGACACTTATCCTGACAGCTCTTTTTTGTTTCCTCTCCTACGGCTGTTCTGCCAGCTTCTGCTGCCCCAACGCGATTGCACCCAGTACCCCGGCCCGGTTGCCCAATCCCGGCGGCACGATGTAGCTGTCGATGTCAGTGAGAATTGCGGGATGCTGCACGTAGTGGTTGAGCAATTCCTGGACCTTCCGCCGTACCATGGGAAACAGCTGAGGCTGGCTCATGACCCCGCCGCCCAAGATGATGCGCTGCGGTGACAGGGTGCAGATGAAACTCTGCAGTGCCAGTGCCAGGTAATGGGCCTCCAGTTCCCAGGCTGGATGATCCCCCGGCAGGCTTTCCGCCGGCTGCTGCCAGCGGTCACCCATCGCTGGGCCGCACGCCAAGCCTTCAAAACAGTCGCCGTGATAAGGGCAGTGTCCCGCATAAGGATCCGCTTGCCGATCATGGGGCAGGCGGATGTGTCCCATTTCTGGATGCAGCAGGCCGTGGATCAATTTGTTGTTGGCAATGACCCCCCCGCCGATCCCGGTGCCGATGGTCAGATAGATGAAGGTGTCCAGCCCTTGAGCCGCCCCCCAGCGCCATTCCCCCAGCGCGGCCCCATTAACATCAGTGTCGAAACCGACCGGCACTCGCAGCCGCCTGCCGATTTCTCCGGCCAGATCTACCTGGGCCCATCCCGGCTTTGGGGTGCTGGTGATGAAGCCGTAGGTAGCTGAATGTGGGTTGGGATCCACCGGCCCAAAAGAGGCGATACCTAGGGCGGCCACAGCGCCGTATACGGCTGCCTGCTCCTGGAAGAAAGCGACCGCCTGGTTGATGACTTCATCTGGGGTGGTGGTCGGGAAACGCAGTTCCGCCCGGATGTCATCGGGCCCGCTGCCAACCGCGCACACAAACTTGGTTCCGCCTGCTTCAATGCCGCCAAACAGCTTACTCATACCGATGCTCCTGGGTTAATATGCTGACGATCATCTGGCCGGCTGGTGCGACCATGCCATCTAGCGTATCACCTGCCGCGCTCTCCCGCCAAAAATGATGCCGTTCATCGGTGGCGATGCGCACCTTGACATCGGCCGGGCAACGCCTGATACTAGTCCTCATGCGAATTGACATCATGACGTTATTCCCAGGGATGTTTCCTGGCTACCTAAATGAAAGCATCTTGAAACGGGCACAGGAGATAGGCCAGCTGGACGTTCGCCTGCACAACATCAGGGATTATGCTTCCGGCAAACATCGGGTGACCGATGAGCCTCCCTACGGCGGCGGCGGCGGCATGGTTCTGAAAATTGAGCCGTTATCTGCCGCCTTGGAGCATATCCTGGCGCAGACAACTGCCGGTGAGGCGGATTTGGGTACCAAGCCAGAGCCAACGCCGGTCATCTTGCTCACGCCTCAGGGGCGCCCCTTCAGCCAGAAGATCGCCCAGGAACTGTCGGCCCACGAACGCCTGGTGCTGGTGTGCGGGCGGTATGAGGGATTTGATGAACGTGTCCGCCAGCATCTGGTCACCGATGAAATCTCGATTGGCGACTATGTTCTCACCGGCGGTGAATTGGCCGCGATGGTGTTGGTCGACGCTGTCACCCGGCTGCTTGAGGGGACATTGGGGGCAGAGGGCGCCGCGGAGAGTGACAGCCATGCGACAGGTTTACTGGAAGGGCCGCATTATACCCGCCCAGCCTCTTTCAGAGGCTGGGACGTCCCTGAAGTCCTGCGTTCTGGCCACGATGCCAATATTCAGCAGTGGCGGCGGCAGCAGGCGCTGCGGCGAACCTGGCAGCGCAGGCCGGAAATGCTGCTTACCGCTGACCTTGACGAGGCCGATAAGTGGTTCTTGGGGAAGCTGGCAGAAGAACAGGACGAGGGCGCCGATTGAGCCCCTATCTGTGTGCAAATCATAATGAGTGGGGTAAACTTGAACGTGGGAGTGGTTGTGCCCCGGTGGGTGCCCCAGTCTTCAAAACTGGTGGCCGGTTGCGCTGAGCAAGCGGCGGTGGGTTCGACTCCCATCCACTCCCGCCTATATGCAGTCTAAACCCTGCATATCGCCGGGTAGGACCGTGGTGTTGTCGCTTCGGCAATATCCAGGAGGGACGGTTGCTACCCAATTCTGAATTGAGCCGCACGCTTGTCGTGAAGGCTCTTTTTCTTTCCGCGGCAATGCAAGCGTAACAATTGCTAGGGCCGTCACCAGATAGTATTGGCGGCACCCGATTCGCATAGACTTCGATGTCGCTGTCTAGCCGCTGTCGGTGAATCGTGAATCGTCCAGCTGCCGGCGGAGGCTTTCTTCATCAGACAAGGGGGGATCAATGACGGCGCCTGATGATCCTTTGGTCTCGAACGCCTCAGCAGCTTCTTGGAGCATTTGTGGCGGTACCCGCCGGACTAACTTCCATTTGCCGCAGTGGGGACAGCGATCCAGCCGGTTCAACATCAATCTAGGACCCCATATATGAAGCGCATATGGCCGTCCGCAGTTGGGGCAGATGGTCCCACCCAGTAATCCGCTCACCGTGGCTGTGCCCCCGCTTTTTTGGCCGCGACTGGCGATCCAGTTGACCAGCGCATACCCACCGACGATAACGACCGCTAGCGAGGATAGGATAATGATGGTGATTCTGGAGGATTCGCTGTCGCTGAGGAACTCTCGATGAATCTGGTTCGAGGGAATCTCCCGTCCGTCAGCGGTGACGCCTATGGCAGACATCGCATGGACGCCAGGAGAATAGCTGTTTGTCCTAAACTGCAGCCTATAAGGAGCGTCGCTGTCCTCGCCGACTGTTTCATCGTCAATTAAAAATATCACTTTGACCAGGTCGTCCGGGCCAGTGACCCGGAAGGAAAAGGTGCCCTGAATGCGGGCCCCAAATCCTGAGCCAAAATCCCTGCTCAATCGTAAAGTGACACTATCTTCCTGGGCCGCCGCCGTGCTAATTGACAGAGACAGCAGCAGCAACGTCAGTAGAATCAAAGCTCCCTTTCTCATTTGCTTCACCCACCCCTTAACTTTGGCGATCGACCCGCGGTCGGCTGCAGCAGGTCTATCAGCTCATTTACTCTATTGCGCCGGTAAAGATACAGCAGCATCTCTCGGGCCGTGCTCTTCTTGTTTGCAGAACTGAGCTGCTCCCAATCGATGTTCAGATCGGCAGCCAGCTGCTGCAGTCCGCCTAGATCGAAGAATGCCAGCAGATAGTGGCGTAGGACCGTTGGCGGTGATGATTCACTGATATGTTCCAGGCGGGGCAGCTTGTTTGGGGACGGCGGTGTCAGGATGCGCTCGACCGCCAGGGCAAGATCGCCGATTTGTTCATGCTCAACCGCCAGGTCCATCAGGTTCGTAATCAGCTGGTCCATGCTCTGGTTGATCGTGACCACCTCGTTCTCGTTGATGCCCAGATCGAAAATAAGGTCCAGGATATCTTCGCTGCCGAATCGGTGCCGGATTTCTTGGTAGAGCATCTGCCGGTCATAAGGGCTGGCATCTGGCGCCGGCGCGCTGGTGGCTGTCGGCGTTCCCGCTGATTTAGGAGCTTCTTGTTTGGGCTCGGTAGGGGTGACTGGCTGGAGCATACTCAGCGGTTTTACCGCCGGTGGGGCGATCAAGGGGTACAGGAGTCCCCAGGCCCAAACGGCGCCACCGCCCAGCAGCATGCCGGTGACGATGTAATAGAAGAACCCTATTTCCGAGATCATCTCTTCTCGGCCGAACGTGCCAAGGAAAGTATCCAAGAGGACTGCCGAGGTCACCGTTAATAGGCCGATACTGGTGATTATTCGTGGGCGGCGCAAAAACATCCCCAAGAACACCAGTACCACAATAGCTTTAGCAATCAATAATAGACTCATGATTTCCTTGCGATTTGCCCTGTTGGCAATTATGCTAATGATTGTAGCACTGGCACCAAGCCGTGCAAGGATGGCTGGCTCTGCAACTCTTTTCTAATTTGCTGCGTATTGAAGGATGGAAATGAAAAACAAACATCAAGAGGCACAAGAGATGGCAACGGAGATAACTCCAGTGGTAAGGCGGACCAAAGAGCCTGGATTCTGGCGAGAAATGTGGCAGCATTCGCGGCTGGTTTTGCGGCTGATGCGCGATCGCGAGGTCCCCTTTTATCTTAAGATCTTGCCCGTCGCTGGTTTGGGTTATGCACTGTTTCCCTTCGATCTGCTTCCCGACCTGGTTCCGGTTGTTGGGCAGTTGGATGATGTTACGGCACTGTTGGTCAGCTCCAAGCTGTTCATTGAGCTGGCGCCGCCCTCAGTGGTTGCCCGTCATCTACAGTCGATACGTGAAAGCGATGGCTATGTCGCTTTTGTGCCGCAGGACAGCACCAGCCCCAACAACGTTGATGATCAGCTGGCAGACGCCATCATTATTGATGTCGAGCATGAGGTAATCGTCAATGAAAACGAAGAAGCCTCCTAAACCGTTATGGGTTCAGAAGGCTTCTTGCATATCACTGAACTGAGATCAGTCGATTATTGAAGACTGAAACTGCAGTCGATGTAGTTTTGGGCGCAGAGCCAGTCGCCCCCCCATTGGTACATAATAAACAGAAAGGCGCAGCAGCAGCAGAGCAGGATCAACAGAATGACCAGCGCGATCAAAACTGGGCTTCGCCGTTTCTTTGCGGGTTGATCATCCATTGCCACAAAGGCGGGGGACGGCACGTCAGCGTCTGCAAACGGCACAGCCGGCGGCTCATCAAAATCAGGTTCTTCCGGTAAATCCTCTGGTAGATAATGATCCCCGCCTGTCGACTCAAAAGTCGGTTCCGAATCTGTGTCGGCATTGAAACCATTCTCGACCATTGTCTCCACCGAAGATTCCTCGTTGGCGACGCCATACCCCAGCACGAGACCACTGCCAAACAGAATCGTCTGCCCTGGCTCCAGCTGTACCGGTTCGCTTCCCAAACGTTGATCATCTACGAATGTGCCGTTGGTACTCCCCATATCTTGAAGTTGGTACCCGCTGTTAGTTCTGGTCATTTGAGCGTGGTAGCGGGAGACCTCCGGATCGTTCAGGGGGATGTCTGACATCGGATCCCGCCCAATCGAGATACTGACTGATGTAAGCGGGATTGTCTGGCCCGGTTTTGGACCTTTACGGATGATTAGTTGATAGACAGTTTCTGACACGGCATTTCCCTCTCAAAGTTTTGCTGAATGCTGTCTCCGTCCATAGAGGGGTCGACTTCCCTGAATTCATCCTGAAGGCGGCGATACCCTATGAAAGGTTGACGATGAAGCAGATCCCCTAGGGAATTCCCATAAAATCGGCTGAGGAAGCAGCCGGCGGCTTCATGGAAAAGACCCTAGACATTGAAAACAGAACCGAACCAATCGCATTTTACCTGATTTGAAGGAGTTATCCAACGGCAGATGCGCTTATTTCCGGACACGCTTCAACAACAGCTGCGGTAAGGCTTTGGCCTCTGAGATATTGAGGAGATAAGCAAGTCCGGCAAAGGCAGCGACACCAGCGACGGCAGCAGCCGCCACCAGCAGCAGCCGGCTGGCCAATGCCGTCGGCGACAGGAATGGGGCCAGCAGCTCCCCGGTGCCGTATGCCGCCAGGCCGGTAGCCATCGCGGCGACTAGTGACTTGATCGCGGTGGGTCCGGTTCCGTAACCGGCTAATCCTCCGATCCGTTTTCGCAGCAGCCACAGCATCATGATGGTATGCACCACATGTTTGGTCGCGTCGGCGATCATCAGGCTGAGCAGCCCCATCGGCTCCAGCAGCAGGATGGCAGTGATGGAGTAGATCACAATGCTGATCACACCCACGACAGCTGGCCGCAAGGTATCTTCCCGGGCGTAGGAGGCAAAGACCAGCATCTGATCCACCGCGGCAAAGGGCAGGCCGATCAGGTAGACGCGCAGCACCAGGGCGGTCATCAAAGTGTCTTGGTGGGTGAACTCACCATGCTCAAACAGCAGGGTAATGATAGGGATCGCCAGAGTGAAAAGGCCGGTGGTCGCCGGCAGAATCAAGGTAGTGACCAGGCGGATGCCGCCAGCCAATGTTTCCTTGAATTCGGTTAGCCTGCCGTGAGCTTGCCTCGACAGGGTGGGCAGAATGGCCAAAGACATCGCCGTTACTACCAGTCCTAGTGGGAACTGGATCAGCGTAGTGGCCCAGCGCATATAGGTAAGGCTGGCGTCGCCGGTGCGGATGGCCAGGTTGTAG
>JAHEEY010000170.1 GCA_024640485.1 Chloroflexota bacterium
GCGAGGTGCGGCAAGGTGCCTCGCCCGCCAATAACGACTCCTTAATTTCTGTCGAGCCAATTCCCAAATATGCAACAATCCGCGGATGGATCGTAGAAAATGCTTGACATCTGCCAATTTACCGCTAATATTTCAACTAATAGTTAATAATAATTAACTTCGATATTAAAAATATTTACATTCCTGTCAATAAATCACATTTGAGGTGCTGGCGATGAGCAAACAACCTACCAACTCCCTAAAGCCGTTTTTTACCGTGTGGTCAGGCCAGGCAGTCTCACTCCTGGGAAGCCAGCTGGTGCAGTTCGCCTTGATCTGGTGGCTGACCGAAACGACCGCCTCCGCCACAGTATTGGCGATGGCATCTTTGGTGGGACTGATGCCTCAGGTAGTGCTAGGTCCATTCATCGGAGTCTGGGTGGACCGCTGGAATCGGCGGCTAATTATGCTGGTTGCTGACAGTGTTGTGGCGCTCGCCACCATCTTGCTGGCGTATCTGTTCTGGATTGAAGTTGCCGATATCTGGCACGTCTTCTTGATCCTGTTTGTCAGGGCTTTGGCTGGCAGCTTCCATTACCCGGCGATGGCTTCTTCCACCACGCTAATGGTGCCCGAATCGCAGCTTACCCGAATCCAAGGGCTGAACCAGACCCTCAATGGTGGGCTGAGCATTGCCTCCGCTCCATTGGGAGCCTTGCTGTTGTCAGTCTGGTCAATGCAGTGGATCTTGGCGATTGATGTGATCACTGCCTTGTTTGCCATCGCGCCGCTGCTGTTCATCAACATTCCCCAACCCAGCCGCCAACCCAACGGAGATTCCGCCGCAGGGCCAAATTCCTATTGGACTGACTTCAGGGAAGGGCTCAGCTTTATGCGCGGTTGGCGGCAGCTGATGGTGTTCACCGGTATGGCCATGATTGTCAAAATCCTGCTGAACCCGGCATTCTCACTCATCCCGATTCTGGTGACCCAACATTTCGGCGGCGGCGCGGTGCAGCTGAGCTTCGTGGAGGCTGCCGCGGGCATCGGGCTGCTCTTGGGTGGCGTTCTGCTGAGTGCCTGGGGTGGGTTCAAGCGGCGCATTATGACCTCTATGGCTGGTCTCGCTGGTTTAGGGGCAGGTTTGATCGTGATGGGCGCAGCCCCGGCAAACCTGTTCACAGTCGGTGTTGCCGGCGCGCTGCTAGTCGGCCTGACGATCCCGCTGTTGGATGGCCCGCTGATGGCAATTCTGCAGGCAGCGATCGCCCCTGAAATGCAGGGCCGGGTCTTCATGATGTTTTCCAGCCTATTGTCCAGCACCGTGCCCATCGGCCTGTTGATCGCGGGCCCAGTCGCCGATGCGGTTGGTGTCAGGCTGTGGTTCATCGCCGCCGGCATCCTGACCCTGGTGATGGCGGGCATTGGCCTGTTCAAGCCTTCCATGATAGACCTGGAGTCAAACAAAAAAGAGCTGCTGCCGGCAGCGGCGGCCATGGCTGGCGAACCGATTGGCTCTGAACTGACCGCTATCTAGCGAGTTGGCAGTAGGAGGACGGGAAAATGGGACAGTCTGGGGCATCAAGCCACAAAACAATGCGGTCATTCTTTGTTCTTTGGGGCGGGCAGGCGATTTCGTTGCTGGGCAGTCAATTGGTTCAGTTCGCCCTTATCTGGCACTTAACCAAACAAACCAACTCCGGCACCGTATTGGCGACCGCATCCCTGGTGGGTCTGCTGCCGCAGGTCATCCTGGGCCCCTTCGTCGGTGTTCTGGTTGACCGGTGGAACCGGCGGGTGACGATGTTCGTCGCCGACAGTATCGTCGCCCTGGCGACCCTGGCTTTGATGGGCTTGTTCTGGTCTGGTTCGGTGGAACTCTGGCACATTTTCCTGGTGCTGTTCATCAGGGCCCTGGCTGGCGGCTTCCATTGGCCGGCGATGCAGTCATCCACGTCTCTGATGGTAGCTGGAGAACAGCTGACAAGAGTGCAAGGGTTGAATCAGATGCTCCAGGGGGGCTTGGGCGTCGCCTCCGCACCTCTCGGTGCCCTCTTGTTATCGATAATGCCCATCCACGGGGTCCTGTTAATTGATGTGCTGTCGGCGCTGTTTGCGGTCGTGCCGCTGCTCTTCATCGCTGTGCCCCAGCCGGCGAATGCCGCCGGAGCAGTCTCGGGAAGCCCCGCGCCAAGGCCGACCTTCTGGGCGGATTTCCGCTCTGGATTTCGCTATTTGATGAACTGGCCCGGATTGATGATGGTGGCGGCAATGGCCGTGTTCATCAATTTCCTCTTCACCCCGGCATTTACTCTGCTGCCCTTATTGGTGACCGGACACTTCGGCGGCGAAGCGATTCAGCTGGGCGTGATGGAGTCTGCTGCCGGCCTGGGCATCATTGGCGGCGGCCTGCTGCTGGGGACCTGGGGCGGCTTCAAACGCCGTATCATGACCACGATTTTCGGACTAGTTGGCATGGGTATTGCCACCCTGCTCCTAGGGTTAACCCCCGCCAGCTTATTCTGGCTGGCGGTAGTGGGAATGCTGCTCTTTGGCGCCATGCAGTCGATGACCAACGGCCCAATCCTGGCGATCATGCAGTCAGTGGTCGCGCCAGAAATGCAGGGTCGGGTCTTCACGCTGATTAGCAGTCTTGCCGGCGCCATGTCGCCGCTTGGGCTGCTGATCGCCGGTCCGGTCTCCGACTTGCTGGGCGTACGCTTCTGGTTTGTCATGGGGGGTGTCATCACCCCGACCATTGCCGTCGCCCTGCTTTTCATTCCGGTTATCATGAATCTGGAAGACAGTGTTCCAGCCGCTCAAACCGTCAGTTCGACCGCGGCAGATGTCATCGCTGCTGACTAGCCTTTCCCATCTGCCGGCATAAGTTGCGGATGCCTCAATTCCGGCTGCGTCTACTTGCCATTATCGACAGAATATGGGACGCTGGTAGTGGTTAATTCTTGTCACCGAAGTGGAGGGTGGTTCATTGAGTAGTATTGACACAGAAGCGGCTGACAGCCCGGGCGGTAACAGGCCAATCAAGCAGCCCCAGGGCATGAAGGCATTCATGGTCATGTGGATAGGACAGTTCGTCTCTCTGATGGGCAGCGCCATGACCGGATTTGCCATTCCCATCTGGATTTTTGGCGAAACAGAAAGAGTTCAGGAGTTGGCCCTTTTAGGGCTGGCCTTCACGCTGCCCTTGATATTATTGAGCCCAATTGCCGGCACAGTTGTCGATCGGTACAACCGCAAGATGATGATGATGCTCAGCGATCTGGCTGCCGGCATGACCACCATCGTTGTCCTGATCTTGGTCTACACCAATTCTCTGGAAATCTGGCATCTCTACATCACCTCGGCCATCAATGGCGCATTCCAGACCTTCCAATGGCCGGCATACTCCGCGGCCATCAGCGTCATGATCCCGAAAGAGCAGTACGGCCGGGCCCACGGTCTGGGCTCGTTAGCTGAGTCTGGCTCAGGGATCTTCGCCCCGGTATTGGCAGGCGCCTTGTTAGGGTTCATCGGCTTGAAGGGGATTCTATTTATTGATGTAATCACCTTTGTTTTTGCCATCGGCGCCCTGCTTCTCATCCACGTGCCTAACCCGACACGGACGGTGGAAGGCCAAAAGGGCGGCGGCAGCTTCCTGCGCGAGTCCTGGTACGGCTTCCAATATATCTGGGAGCGGCCTAGCCTCATGGGGCTGCAGTTGGTATTTCTCTTCGGCAATTTCATGGCCACACTGGCGTTTACCGTATTGGCGGCGATGATCCTGTCTCGCACCAATCATGATGCCCAGATCTTCGCCTGGGTGTCGTCTGCCGGCGCTGTTGGCGGCGTCGTTGGCGCGTTGATCATGAGCGCCTGGGGCGGTCCGAAGAAACGGGTGCATGGGGTGCTGTTGGGTTGGACTTTCAGTGCCCTGTTGGGTGTCTTCCCTTTGGGCGTTGGCCAAGTGTGGCCCATATGGGCGGTATCGCTGTTTATCGGGACGATGTTGGTGCCCGTAATCAACGGCTCGAACCAGGCGATCTGGCAGGCAAAAGTCGCACCCGACATCCAAGGGCGGGTCTTCTCCATCCGCCGGCTCATCGCCTGGGCGGTCAATCCTGCCGCCACGCTGCTGGCGATCCCTTTGGCCGACAATTTGCTGGAACCGGCGATGCTTGACGGAGGCAGCCTGATCAATACCTTTAGCTGGCTGGTTGGCAGCGGACCTGGCGCTGGGATGGGGCTGATCTTCGTCTTTGCCGGCATTGGCGCGGCAGTGGTCGGCCTGTCCGGCTACCTGTTCCGAGTCATCCGTAATGTGGACGAACTCCTGCCCGATCATACGGAAATGGCTGCGGCCGAGGCGGTGACCTCGGCCGCATAGCGGTCGTGGGATCATCACCATCGAACGTTTCGGCGGCCAGCTGCCATTGAGAAGTAAAGGATGCGTGTGAATTATCACGCATCCTTTTCGATCTCCCTCTCTCTGTTGATCTTGACCGGTTTGCCCGCATGCGTAACAATAAATGACGGAAGAACCAACCTCTTTTGCGAAACGCTTTTTTATGGAGGCAGAGATGCTTTACGGATTCACTGGAAAAATCCTACACGTCGATTTAACCAACCACACCATTGAGATTGAAGAGCCTAGCGAAGAATTCTACCGTCTTTATATGGGCGGCAGCTTGATGGGATTATATTACCTATGGCGCAACACCCCCGCTGGCGCGGATCCCTTGGGTCCGGAAAACACCTTGACGCTCGCCTGCAGCGCCACCACCGGTTTGCCGGTAAGCGGGCAGAGCCGCTGCACAGCCACCTGCAAATCACCCAGCAGCGGCGGCGCGGCCGATGCCCAGGCGGGCGGTTTTTGGCCGGCTGAGCTGAAGTATTCCGGGTTCGATGCCGTGGTGCTGAAAGGGGCTTCGGCGACACCAGTGTATTTGTGGATTCATGATGGTGAAGCTGAACTGCGTGATGCCTCCCATTTGTGGGGCCGGCTTACCTATGATGTAGAAACCAGCCTGAAAGAAGAATTGGGTGACAGCAAAGTCGAAGTTGCTCAAATTGGGCCCTCCGGCGAGAAGCTTTCCATTTTCGCCGCCATCATGAGCATGAGCAACCGGGCCTGGGGCCGTACCGGCGTCGGTGCGGTCATGGGCAGCAAGAAGCTGAAAGCGATTGTGGTGCGCGGCAAGCAGCGGGTGCAGCCGGCAGACAAGGCCGGAATCGCCGCAATAGCCCGCAAAGGGGCCAAGATTATCCCTGAAAGCGATGCCGAATGGTTCGGCAAGTATGGCACCGCGGATACCGTGATGGCCAATTTCGGCGCCGGCGGCTTGCCCACCAACAACTGGGATTCCGGGGTCATGTCCAGCACCGAAGCGGCCGAAGCGATCGGCGGCGAACGGCTGTACGAGGAGCTGCTGCGCGGCGCTGAACAAGGGAAACAAGACAAGCAGGGGCGCGACACCTGCTACGCCTGCATCATCCGCTGCAAGCGGGTGGTGGAGACGGAGTGGCAGGGGAACAAGCTGGTGCCGGAGTACGGCGGCCCCGAATATGAGACCATCGCTACCTTTGGCTCCTACTGCGGTGTCAGCGACCTCCATGCGGTCACCTACGCCAACCAGTTATGCAACGAATACGGCGCCGACACCATCTCCTGCGGCGCCACCCTGGCCTGGGCTATGGACTGCTACGAGAACGGCGTCTTGACCAGCGAAGAGACCGACGGCATCGAGCTGAAGTTTGGCGATGCCGAGGCGATGATCGCCATGCTCAAGAAGACACTGAACCGTGAGGGATTCGGCGATGTCCTGGCCCTGGGATCGGCCAAAGCCGCCGACCGTCTGGGTAAAGGGCACGAATACCTGGTCACTGCCAAAGGGCAGGAGCTGCCGGCCCATATGCCCCATGTGAAGCGCAGCCTGTCGCTTATCTACGCCGCCAACCCGTTCGGCGCCGATCACCAATCCCATGAGCACGACCCGGCATACTCGCCTAAATCGTGGGATGACATGAAGGTGTATCTGGAACCGTTGGGGCTGGTCAAGCCGCAGCCCAGCAAGGTGCTCAATGCTGAGAAGGTGGAATGGGCCCTCAAGACCCAATACACCTACAGCACCATGGACACCGTCAACCTGTGCCAATTCGTCTACGGCGCCGGCGGCTGGCAGCTGTTCGGCCCCCAGGAGATCGCCGACGTGATCAGTGCCGCCACCGGCTGGGAGACTTCGGTCGATGACATGCAGGAGATCGGCCGCCGCCGGCTGAACATGATGCGGGCCTACAACGCCCGTGAAGGGCTCAGCCGGGCCCAGGACACCTTGCCTCAGAAGCTGTTCAAGAAGGCGCTCAAGGGGGGCCGCAGCGACGGCATTGTTCTGGAAGAGGCGGAGTTGGCTGCTGGGTTGGACATGTACTTCGAGCTGGCCGGCTGGGATGTCGCCACGGGCGTCCCCACCCGGGCGACCTTGGAAGATGTCGGCCTAGGATGGGTGGCTGACGATTTGAAGCTGTAGATTTTAGAGAATGATTCCAGCCCCGGCGTCGTCTGGCGTCGGGGCTTTTTTTGTTTCTGGGGCGTAAAGGGGAGGGGAGGCTAGCCAGTCTGCCGGGTCGCCCAGGCGAACCGCAGCCGGCGCCAGATCTGATTTGGATAAAAGCTGGCGTACGGCAGCAGCAGCTGCCAGCTGATCTGCCGGTTGAACAGCTGCCGGCCCGAGGCAAGGGAGCCGAAAGCCGATAAGGAAGATCGATTGGCCAAATAGCCAATCAAACGCCGGCGGATTGGTCCGACACCCAAAGTGGATAATAGATCGCCCGGCAGTCTTGCCCCCAGAGCCATCTGGACCGCCAGCAGCGCCGTGTAAACGATGTAGTTGACCTTGAACAGCTTGGCCCGGCTGGCCAGCTGGTTCCAATCCATTTGCGGGTAGGCGGCGACCGTCTCGGCGATATCGCACAGCGCTTTCAGCCGGAAGTACCGTTTGCGGCAGCTGTTGATGCACAGGCTGATCAGCATGTCATCGGCCCGCATGACGGAGACCGGCTGTCCCTGCAGCTCAGCCCCCTCCGAATCGGCCCAAATCTGGTCGAAATCCACCGGCAGCGCCCCGTTCATGATGATGTCATGGTGTGTCATGAAATCATACTCGATGCCGTACCCGTCCAGGTGAGGGACGTACTTGCCTCCCATCTCTTCGCGAGTGGCCCGCAGCACCAGATCGACATCATGGGGGACGGTATACCACGGCTGCTCGTAGACCAGCAAATCCAGCGCCCCTCCTTTGATGATCATCACCTCGATCCCTTGTTCATGAAACTCAGCCAGCGCCTTTGCCAGCCGGGTAGCCTGCCTCTTCTTGAGGATAGCGTATCGGGCAGCTTGCAGCTTGAAGCGGTGAAGCACCGCATCCGGCACCGGCATGCCGCTCTGCGCGCAGCGTTGCAAGTTGACATAAATGAGAGGGGCCACGCTGTGGTCGGTGGCGGTGTCGAACATCTGGTCCCAATCGAACTCTTCTTCACGGCTAATCGCCGCCGCTCGCTGCAGATGTTCCGGCCCACATGCCTGACGGGTGCAGGTCAGCAGAAAACGGTCCACCGGACTCAATGCTGCCAGGAACTCATTACCCATCATCGCCACCGTGAGAACAGCAGTTGAAGTAGTTTGAGCAGAAGAGTGAAGGGAGCGTGGAACAGCCGGCTGGCCGCACGCGTGATCCGGTTGGAGCTGGTTCCCCACAAACGCCGCCGGACTGCCCACAGGCCGCCGTATACCTTGTTCCAGGCCAGCATGATTATGGCGATGAGCCAGCCAAGCCGGCGCCAGAACGGGGTGTCCAGGGAGAGCTCCCTGCCGCCTCGCCGGATCAGCAGCACCCGGCCCAAGATCTCCGCCGCCGGCACCAGCGGGTCCGGACGGAGCACATTGTCTCCTTTAGTAAGGAACTGGCTCGCGCCATCGGCTGTATTGCGGGACAGCATCCGGTGGGCGACCAGCTGATTCCCCTGCCGGAACACCAGTATGTCCCCTCTGCCAGCCTGAGCCAGGCCGTGGCTGACCAGGATTTGGTCCCCTTCCCGGATGAGGGGCAGCATACTACGGCCGCTGATGGGCAGAAAATGCTCCCCTTCCGCCTGCCGCCACAGCGCCAAAGCCGCTTCCAGTATGCGGCTGGGAATTGGTTCGAGTGGGGTGGTCGGTGCGGGCATAGGTCGGCTAAGGAAGATTCTGCGGCAGGCCTGCCCCTGTCGAACTGGCAGGCCCGCCGCTGATTGTTGTGCTACTGCCGAATAATGGTCGGCAGGAAGACGAAGTACTCATCCACGGCAGTGAAGGTGACTTGCAGCGGCGCCGCCAGCCCGTTGCCGGCGAGATCCTTTCCGGCCGAGACCGTGAAGGTGTACTGCTGCCCTGGCACAAACTGTTCGCTGCTGTGGCTGAAGGTCGCGGTCTGATTGGCTACATCCCAGGTAAGCGGGCCTGCCACCGCTGGCGTAATCTGGAAGCTGACCGAATCAGGCCGCATCGGTTCGCTGAAGTTGACCGTCAGCGCGGCGTCCAAGGGAACGTCGGTGGTCGCGCCGCCTTGTATGCTGATGCCGCCGGTTGGCGGCGTGCCGTCGCTGTCAACCGTGAAGGACCAGCTGTTGGGCACCAGGCCGGTTCCCAGGCTGTTCCCCAGCCGGTCTTGGCCGCTGATTGTCAGGTTCAGCGTCACCCCAGGCGTGAAATCATCGTGGTCGAAGGTAGCGATGGTATTGTCCGAATTCCAGGTCGCGGTGTAGACAGTGGAGCCTGAATCGGTCAAATTCACCGTGGTTGTGGACAGCGGCTTGCTGAACCGGATTTGTATCGGTTCGTCGATGGGCACGCCCACGGCGGCATTCGCCGGCACTGCGTCCTCCAGGTATGGGTAGTTGGCGGGAATGCCGATCTTCATCGCCGGGTCGCCGAAAAGGACAAAGGTGTTGACCAGATCGCCCCAGCGGCTGTTCGCGGCGTAGGTCGAAATCTTGGCTGCCGTAGTTGCTGTACCCAGGTCATAAATGTCATCCTGGAATATGAAATCATAGAACTCGCCCAGGATGAACTGG
>JAHEEY010000171.1:0-1418 GCA_024640485.1 Chloroflexota bacterium
CCAAGACCGACCAGATGCTCTCAACCATCCCCGAAGGCTGGGGTGGGGTCACCGCTGAAAACCTCAACAGTGAACTGATCGAGAAGCCGGAGCTGATCCTGATCGATGTCCGCACTGAGGGTGAGCTGGCCGAGAAGGGGGTCATCGCTACCGACGGCACCCTGATCCCGATTCCTGTGGAGCAGTTCGTGGCCATGCGCGACCAGTGGCCGGCTGACAAAGATGCTGAAATCGTCATCTACTGCGGCAGCGGCCACCGCTCCACCATGGCCATGGCCATCCTGGGCAGCTATGGCTACACCAATGTCCGCAGCCTCAAGGGCGGCTTCGGCGATTGGGCCGGGGCCGGCTATCCAGTAGCCGGCGGCCTGGCGGCGCTGGACGCGGCTTACAACAGCTTCCTGGGCGACATGGTCAAGTACAACACCACCGGCCTGGAAGATCTCAACCTGGCTTTGGCCGGCGACCCGCCTCCCTTCGTGCTGGACGTGCGCCAGCCGTCAGAGGCTGAGGAAAAGGGCCACATCGAAAGCGCGGTGCTGATCCCGCTGCGGGAACTGGCCCAGCACACCGACCTGCTGCCCAGCTTTGATACCCCCATCGTGATCTACTGCGGCAGCGGCTGGCGGGCCACCGTGGCCATGACCGCCCTGAAAGCGTTGGGCTGGGAAGACGTGGTCGTCCTCAAGGGGGGCAGCTTCGGCGGTTGGGTCGAAGCCGGCTATCCGGTCATCGAAGGGCTGCCGGTCGAAGGGATGGTCCTTGAGGCCGCCCAACCTGATGCCGACCTGCTGGCCCGCATGGACCAGATGCTCAGCACCATTCCCGAAGGCTGGGGTGTGGTCAAGCCAGAAGCGCTCTCTACAGAGCTCATCGAGAACCCCGAGCTGATCCTGATCGACGTCCGCACCGAAGCGGAATGGCTGGAGAAGGGAGTCGTCGAGAGTGCCGGCACCCTGATCAACATCCCCATCGAGGAGTTTGTCACCCTGCGCGCCGATTGGCCCGCCGACAAGGACGCCCGCATCGTGGTCTACTGCGGCAGCGGCCACCGTTCCACCATGGCTATGGGTATCCTGGGCAGCTACGGCTACACCGATGTCGGCAGCCTCTCCGGCGGCTTCGGCGGCTGGGTTGAAGCCGGCTACCCCACCATGGCCTACGCCATGCCCTAGAGTTCCACAAGCCAGCCCCACCCCGGGCTGCGCCAAATGATCCAAAAAGCGCCGCCGGAGCAATTCCCGGCGGCGCTTTCATTTATGCTCATGGGCGCTCCCCCAAAAGCCAGATCCCCCGTACGGGCGCTCCCATGTGTGCGCCCCTCCCCTTCCTTCCCTCAAAATCGATGCCCCGCCGCCATTGCCATCATCTTACTCACGGTGCGCCAGTTCCGGGCGGTGGCAGCCACACCCAACGCC
>JAHEEY010000171.1:1428-9045 GCA_024640485.1 Chloroflexota bacterium
CTAGAGTTCCACAAGCCAGCCCCACCCCGGGCTGCGCCACTTAATCCAAAAAGCGCCGCCGGGAACTGCTCCGGCGGCGCTTTCATTTATGCCCCACGCCCGCTCCCCTCGTGCGGGCGCTCCCATGTGTGCGCCCCTCCCCTTCCTTCCCTCAAAATCGATGCCCCGCCGCCATTGCCATCATCTTACTCACGGTGCGCCAGTTCCGGGCGGTGGCAGCCACACCCAACGCCTTTTCGGCTCTGGCAGCCAGCTTGGAGCGGCCAATGCCATCTGGGGCGTGAAGATAGAACACCGTATCGATCAGCTGATACCGTTCCCGTTCACTCTTGAGGGCGTCCAGCAGCGCCAAATCCGGCGCCGGCGGCACCCTCTCCAGGAAGTAGAAGTGGAGCGATTTGTGATCGTCCTGGGCTTCAGGGAAAGGGTTGCCGGCAGCGGCAGCTTTCAATCGCGCCAGGGGCAGCAGCATGATCTGCGGGGTAAACCCGTGCCCCACGCCAATTGCCGCCCCAATCTCATCGGCTAACCCATCTGGATTCGCGCGATCAGTTTGAAAGAGCACATTGCCGCTCTGGATATACGTTTGCACGTTCTGCAGACCGGCTTCCTGCAAGATCCCCGCCAACGCCGCCATGGGCAGCCGGTTGCTGCCGCCTACGTTAATCCCTCTGAGGAATAGAATATAACTGTCCATTAGTTGGCTCTCACATCGCCTACAGGTACAAAGAGCGTGTCGAAGTTCGCCGCCTGGGTTAAGTCAAAGGGGTCCTTCATCGCCTGGCCCTCGGGCCGCGGCTACAGCATGACGATCTTCCACCAGCCAGGCTCGGTGTAGTCAGCCGTCGCCTGGCCCACCGCGTCCCATACGGTGACGAAATGATGGGGCAGGAACTCGTCGCCGTTGCCCATCAGCGTGTTGTGGTTCAGCCCGAAGGTGGTGGGCACCGGCACGCCCGCGTTTGCGCAGATGTCCAGCATGGCGTTCTGCTTCTCTACCTGGTAATCCTTAGACTCGCCGCCGGTGGAGAAAGCGTCGTTCATCTCCTTGTCCATGTTGATGTCAACGCCAGACTCGGGATCGGTGAAGGTGTAGTTCTCCAAACGCGGGGAAACCTCGCTGTTCAGCCCCACGTAATCATCGGGCAGCCCCAGCATATGGCCGAACTCGTGGGCGGCCGTCATCTGGCTGCCCACATCATCCTGGGCGGTTACCTGGTAATCATCCTGGAATTTCAGCCGCAGCTGCCTCCCGCCCGCCTGCAGGACGAATCGATTGTCTATACCCGCCGCTTCCAGATAGTTCTTGACCTTGGTGCGCTTGCCGGCATTGCCCCCCTCGATAATAAGGGGCCATTTGAGGGTCGTCGGCGGGTACATGCTCTTCCACCGGCGGATAAATGTGTCCAGCCGGACCGTTGAGCGAGCGCCAATGTCGCCGGTGCCCCTGGCCTTGGCCTTGAAGTTGACCTCAATCCCGGCATCGCCGATCAAAGTCTTGTAAATGGTCCGCTCCCCCTTTTCGATCTGCTGCATGAAGAAATTATTGTGGGTCATGAAATCAGTGTCGTCGAAATGGAGGACTGAAGTTCCCTGAGGACGGTCACCGTCCTGGCCCAGGGATCTCTCAGTCATGGGGGTGGAGTTGACGTTGGCCGATTTGGCCCCTTTCTGGACTCTATTCACCAGCGGATGCTTAAAGCCCATTTCTTGAGACTTCGCCTTGTAATCGTCCAGCGGCCCCCGGGTGGTCAGCACGTTGAAGTGGGCACGCGCAAGGGAGGCGTTGTCCGTATCTCCGCCGATGACCGGGGCGCCGGGCCCCTGCATGGCGTCCGCGTCCGCTTTCTTATTCACCGGCTCATCCGGGCGGGCGATGTGATCGTTTAAGCTGTAGCTGGCCGCCACCTCGAAAGTCGGATTGACCACCAGGTCGGGGGCATCGTGACCGGGACGCTGCAGATGAAGGGCTACTTTATTGTTCCAGGTGCCGGCGACACCATTCTGCAGGCTCAATATCCAGGCATCGGCGGTGCCCTGGGTCCACTGCTTATCGCCGTAGGAGAGCAGATCCAGGTGCAGGCGGACGATCACCCGCATCGCCCCAGTCTGAGGGTTAAGCACCACGTCAAAGTGGCCCGACCTGGTAGCGGGAATGAAGTCGGTCAGCTCCAGCCGCTCCTGCTCCCGCATCGCGGCGATCTCCTCATCGCCCACCTCCCGCTGAACCCTGGGCGACAGCCGGCTGATGCCGGCGACCGGTTTCCGCTGCAGCTTCGGCTCTTCCTCTTCGTACCCTGGGATGGGCATGAAGTGGCGCTGGACGGGCCCGCTGCCGTTCTGCTGGACCACGTGGGTCAGCTCATGGGCGATCAGTTCCTGCCCGCTGCTGCTGGCTGGGCGGTACTCCCCCGATCGGAAAAAGATGTCCCGGCCGGTAGTAAAAGCCCGCGCCTGGACCGACCGGTTCAACGTGTCGGCGTCTGCCCCGGTGTGAATGCGCACCCCGCCGAAATCGGCCCCAAAGGCGCTCTCCATCGGCTGCCGCAGCGACTCATCCAGGGAATCGCCGCCGCTTCTGGCCCGATTCACTGCCGACTCCAGGTCGCCGTCCAGCTCTCCTCCCTGGGAGGAACCGTCGGCCTTCATCTGAATTTCTTCCTCCGCGTGGCGCTGCACCATGCCGTCCTGCCGGGAGGGGCCCGACCCGCCAACGCTCTTAGGCGCCGGCTGTGGATGCTGGGGTTCATGTTGGCTGCTCCGCTGGGCGTGGATCATGCTGTCCAGCGTCTGCGCCTTGGTTGATCCGCCGCCAGAGCCGGAGAGGCCGCTGATCAGCCGGCCCAACGCCTGGTTGCCGATGGCCCGCTGCAAACGGGATGCGTTTGCCGGCGAAATGGCCCTGGCGTCAACCGCGGCCCGCTGCAAGATCGAAGGCAGCTGTTCCGGCTGGGCGCCCTCTTGCGGCTGGCTGCTTGGCTGGACCGCTTTGGCAGCCGGCTTGTTATCGTTTGTTTGATGGGACTTGTTCTCTGCGGGCATCGGCTGATCCTTCTAAATGAAAGCCAAACTTACGCCAAATGTGAACCAGCTGACTCCTCCGGTTCCGGCGCCTCTCGCGGCTGACCTCTGCCATCCACGGCTGCAGCCGCACCTGAGTATCAGCGATGGTGTCCAACGCAAACCCTGGTGGGGGAATACGGCAGCGCCCAAATTTGGCTGGAGCGCAATCG
Source organism: Chloroflexota bacterium (assembly GCA_024640485.1). Lineage (GTDB taxonomy): Bacteria > Chloroflexota > Anaerolineae > Promineifilales > Promineifilaceae > JAHEEY01. The sequence goes on from JAHEEY010000171.1 coordinate 4,662, forward strand.
ATCTACAGTTTTTGCCTACGGTTGAAGTGCCAATCTTGCCCATAGACCGAGCCGGCTGTCGCCGGCGGTCACCGGGCGAAAGGCCGCAGCGGAAGAGTCTGCGGCGAAAGACCGTCGCGGACGGGTGCCCGGCTCTCAATAGATCCGTCAGCTTAGAACTGTCCCGTCCGTATTTTTGAATAGCATAGCGTTCGGCGCAAACGATGTCAAGCGCCCGCCGACGGGCCGGGCGGCGTGCTGTGGGAAGAGGAGCGCGGAGCGGCGAAATGAGGGCGGCGTATGGCGGTTTGGCGCGAGAAAGCGGTCGCTGTGCGGCTCGTTTACAGGAGGTAGCGGCGGCCTTCAGCAGCCGTCGCGCCGGGTACCCTCGCCAATATTAGAACTTTGTGAGCAGTCCTTTTTGGGTCAGAGAGCCGCTCATAGGGCGTATGCACCCATCGGTGGCGGGCGCACGGCGATGGCTGGGCGCACGCCTGGGTTCGGGGCGGGCGCTGGTTCGGGCGTTCGGGTGGATGGCTGGGCGCACACGTGGGTGCGCCCCTACAGGTCGCGGCCGGCCATCGCTTTGGCGATCAATGCCGCTTGCTCTTCCGGCTCGCCGTCCTTCTTGGCTAAATCTTCGGTATCCACCCCGGTCATGTCCAGGCGCCGCTCTACCTTCTCCCACTCCGGCTTCAACGCCTGCTGCTGCTTGGGCTTCATCTTCGGGTCCGGCAGGCCGGTGGTGGACAGCTCCTTCATCAAGGTGATCGCGTCGGTCACCCGGCGGCGGCGCTTGTCGTCGCTGGTCTTGTCGGTGTTGAACAGCTTCTTGCCCCAGCTGCCCAGCTTGCCCTTGGCGGCCAGATTCCGGCCGAACTGGCGCACCCCCAGGAAGATGGTATGCCCGGCAGAGACGATCGCCTTGCCGATCTTGATGGTCAGGCTGGTGACCGTGGTGGCGATCTTGATCGCCTTGGCGGCAGCGTTGCCGATGCCGGCAGTGGCCACCCCGACCACATCAGAGATGAACTCGGCGATAGCCCCGCCCATGGAGATGACCGCCGCCACCAGATCGGCGACGTTGCCGATGATGCCGTGCAGCCCCTTCTTCTGCCGCTTGGTGCTGATCTCGACCAGATGCAGGTCCAGGGCCCACTCCTTCAGCTCCTGGAAATCCTTCTTGCCCGCTTCGTCCTTGGGCTCTTCCCTGCCGGTCAACTTACGCACAAAGTCAGCCAGCTTCCAGTAGGAGATCTTGCCGAAAATACGGTTGTACAGCCCCGATCCTCTCAGCTTCTGCAGCAAACGGGGCTTGTCTTGATGGAGCATCCCCTGCTCCAGCTGCTTCCGCTTCTGGTCTGCCGCCCGCATCTTGATCGCCGTCTTGGCGATGGAGACGATCGCTTTCAAGGTGTTCCACAGCCCGTCGATAAAGCTGATGATCGCGCCCACGAAGGGGATGCTCTCCCCGGCCCCTTTGACGATCTTGAAGATCATCTGGGCACCGGCGATACCCCCTTTGGCGAACTCCAGCAGCGCTTCAGCGCCGTTGGTAAACGCCTCCCACGCCTTCCCGCCTTTGGCGGCGATGACAGTCTTGAAGACGCCCACGATGCCGTTCCAGATCCCCTTGACCATGGAGACGCCTTCGCCGACGATTTTCATCACCCCTTCGACCGCCTGGCCGCCGGCCCACTTGATCACCTGGGTCACCGCGCCGGCGATGCCCTCGGCCGTCTTGCCCACCCCCTCCATGATCTTGACCACGCTGTCCTCGGCATTCTCCCAGGTCACCCCTTTGTCCTTGACCGCCTGCCGCACCCCCATGCCGATATTCATCAGCCCGGTTAGTCCGCCGAAAATGCTGCCGGCAAAGCCGAAGCCCTCGCCCACTTTGCCCAGCGTATCCCCGGTGCTGTTTAGTTTTTTATCTGTGTTGCTCTTGGCCAGGTTGGTCCACGCTTCCTCACTCATGTAGGTAGCCGGATTGATATATTCGCCCACGCCGCCCAACGTCTCGCCGGTATCACCGCTCAAGCCGCCCAGGAAATCGGGGACCCCTTCCAGGCTCTTGGTGACCCCTTCTTCAGTAGAATCCTTGGCCATCCCCTGAGAAATCGTGCTGTTCCCCCGCTGCTGCTGCTCCATATTGGAGAGGTCCTGGACGCTGCTGCTGGTGATCGCCTTGGGCGGCTGCCCCTTGGCCTTCTGCCCCTGCAGCCAGGGGTCGATGCGGGCCAGCTGCGCCGTTTTAACCGCTTTCAGCTCGCCCACCGTATTGGCATTGACCACCGCGTCCATGATGCTGCGCATGAACGTCTGCTTATCGCCGGCGTCCAGGCTGAAGCCGTTCTGCCGGGCGTAGAGCACCAGCCGGGCCTCCTGCGCCTTGATCCACGACTCCTGCCGCAGCTTCGCCGCCAGGTCCAATTGGTCGCTGTCCTTGCGCTGGATGCTCTTGGCCGGCGACTGCTGGATGGTGTGGGTCAGCTCGTGGGCGATCAGCTCCTGCCCCTGGCTGCTGCCCGGGTTGTACTCGCCGCCCCGGAAGTAAATATGGTCACCGGTGGTGAACGCTTTGGCCTGCAGCGATTGATTCAGGCCGTCCGCCTGGCTGTCGGTATGCAGCCGCACCCCGCTGAAATCCGCCCCAAATGCCTGCTCCATCGGCCCTTTCAGATCCTGGGACATCGGCGACCCGCCGCTCTTGGAGCTCTGGATCTGCGATTCAACCTCATTAGTGACCGGCCCCGGCGAGGCGGTGTCCGCTTTCAGCTGGATCATCTCCTCCTCGTCCTCTTCTTCCTCCTGCCGTTGAATCGCATCGGCAGGCTTCATCTGGATCTCTTCTTCCTCTTCCTGCCGCTGAATCGTACCGGCAGGTTTCATCTGGATATCTTCTTCCTCTTCCTGCCGCTGCACGGCGGCCGTCTTGCCCCCGATCCGGCCCATGATGCTCTCCAGCGACTTATCAGACAGCGCCTTTCGCTGAATGGGGTCAGCCGTCCTGCCGTTGGAACGGCCCAGCCGGCCCAGCGCCTGGTTGCCCACCGCCCGCTGCAGGACCTTCGCCTCTGCCGAGCTCACCTGCTCAGGGGCGGCAGCCGTCCGCTGAAGCAGCTGCATCAGCGCCGGCGCCGGCAGATCCTGCTCCGGCAGCGGCACATGGGTGACAGCCGGCGGTGCCGGCGGTTTCTTCTTCTGGACTTCTTGTTTGCTGGATGGTTTTCGCTGGCTCATGTGCTCCCCTCGGCCGCCCATGCCGGCCCTGTTAGGCAGCAGCTGGACCTCTCCCCAGACATACTGCCGCGCCTATCCTCCCCGGCATCCGCCTGGGTCATAGGCTCAATGTTAGGTAGTACCTCAGAGTCGGCCCCCTGAATTGGCCGGCTTCCTGATTTCGGTCCAGTGAAGGAATGTGTGCGGCGGTGTTCGGCTCCGGCGGCGCTGCCCCTTCAGGCAAAATCCGCGATGCGATGTTGGATCGGGGAATCGGGATTGAAACCAGCAGCAGCGACACCCCGAACGTTCGACGCCCAGGCGCGGCGTCCAGGGAGGCTGGCGGCGTCTCCCTCCAGAGGAATTATACCGAGAGAAGGTTACGGGGCAACTTACGACATCTTTCTGCCCGCCCAGCCGCCAGCCGAGGCGCTCCTCGTCTGATTCAGTTGTGAAAATCGTGATATTTTTAGCACATTAGTTCTAATTTTGGCGGAAATGTGGTATCATACTGGCATGAGGCAGCGACGTTCAGCAGGAGGGTTTGGAGCCGGCTGTCATCGGTCCCCGCGATATCACCTACGCCCACTCCCCCTGCCTGCCGGCAGCGCCTGCCCTTGTCCGGTCTTATTGGTTCATTTCAATCAAAGGAGGAAAACCAAAAAGGGCCCTGGTACTGCCATACCAGAGCCCGGCTGGTGAGAAACAATGCTTGCTCAGCATGACACCGAAATGTCTTTACAGTTCCTACCAACTTCCTATTATACCCGCGGTCTCCCGGCAAAGGAATACATCGGCGGCGATCGCTTTCCCACCGGCCCCCATCACCGCTGCGGCGGGCTGCAGGGCAGCGGATTTGTGGCCACCCTGCGGGCCAGCCGGGTAAGCCTGGCGCCGCTGCGGGCCCGGCGGTGGCGCCGGCAGGGAGATCGGCGCCCCTGCCCCGGCTGCTACCACGACCGGGCGGTGCGCTACGCCCGCCAGATACGGTATGAGTGGCGGCGGGGATCGGGGATGCTCTACTGGCTGCGGCTGGACGACGACGGCTTCCGCCGCTTCGGCAGCCGGGGGCGCAAACGGCGGCAGCGGACCCATATCGAAGCGATCTTCCAGGCGTTCCCCCAGCCAGACGGCACCCATGTTCTCATCCACGACCAGCCCCGTGAAGGGGGACAGCCGCTGC
>JAHEEY010000616.1 GCA_024640485.1 Chloroflexota bacterium
CGGCAGCTGGCGTAGCTTGAGGTTGCCTCACCGCGAGCACCTTGCCGGAATCTCGGCAAAGCAGTTTTTGCTTGGCCCACCAGTACCGGCTAGAGTGCCGTCAAGCTCGCGATCTGTTCATTGGTGTGAATGGCGCAGATCGAATAGCTATCATTAGTCCGATCAAAGATGGACGCCGCTTGGTGTCCTGGCAAAATGAGGGGAACATCGGCTGCCGTCGCCGGCAGCTGCCGGCCCAGCCGGTGTAGAGGAATTGAACGAGATGGGCAGCAAACATCCATTGGAAGAAAACGCGGAAAAACGGCTCCTGCGCCGGATGGCGGACTCTTTGAATGCGGGGGCGCCTTCTGAGAAGTCAACAGGCAAGAAAGACAGCGAACCGGCCTTCTATGGTGATGATTATTTCATCATCACCGAAGGTACGTTCAGGGGACGCCGGGGAAAGTATCGCAGCAATCCTGACGGGACTCGGGCAGCCGACTAGAAGCAACCACCGCCGCCATTGCCGGCACTCATGCCCGGCTTGATACCAGATCCGCCCTTTTGTTAAATTAGATGTTGAAAGCCGTGTTCATGCGCGGCAGCCCGGCAAGTTGGCCGGGCGTTTTCAGGCTGCCTGCCGCTAAAACTCCCAGCTGCGCTTGCGGCCCAGCGCTTCCCACTCTTGCCTGAGGACTGCCATCAGCACCATGTCGACCCGTTTGCCCCGGGCGATGCTGTGCTCCCGCATCACTCCTTCGCGCACAAAGCCGACCTTCTCGAAGGCCCGTTGGGCCCGCAGGTTGGCGGCGGCGGTGTAGAGCCAAACGCGGTGCTCTGGAAGCGACCCGAAGGCCAGGTCCAGAATGGCGCCGACGGCGTCGCTGCCGAAGCCCCGGCTCCAATTGACGCTGGGTCCCAGGAAGATGGCCAGCTCGGGGCCGCCCATAGAGCCGCCGAACCCCCGCAGCCAGACGGCGCCCAGAAATTCCCGGCTGCCCAGCGGCGAGATGACGAAACAGTGGATATCGCCGGCGCGGACTACCCGCTGGTAGAAACTCTCGATGTCGTCATCGCTCTGCGGTTTGAAGTAGCCGGTCCAGGCGACTACGTCAGGGTTGTTGGCTGCCGCTTTGTATGCCGGCAGGTCTGACCGCTCGAAAGCCCGCAGCCACACATGTTCTCCCCGGAAGATCGGTCGTTCGACTTGGTGTTCCATCACGGTTTCTTCCCTATGATCCAGCGCTAATCCACTGGCGCTGCGAATCTCGACGTCCCCAATGCAGCGGTCAGCCCGTTTTAGGCGGCAGCTGTTTGGTCCACACTTCATTTTTGTACTGCCGCTCGAAGCCCAGCTTGAGATAGAACGCCTGCCCTGAGCCGACATGGACCTCTTTGGCGCCCAGGTCGGCGGCCCGGCGGACAGCCGCAAATACCACCTGGGAACCAAGTCCTCGACCGCGGTATTCGGGGATGGCGGCCACCGGCTCCAGGGTAGCCAGCTGGTTGTATTCATCCATCCAGATGATGCAGACGGCGGCATGTTGGCCGTCCGGCGCCACGATGGAGAGGTCCAGTTCCTTGCGGTAATCGGGCGCCCGCTGCAGCTCCTTGTATGCCAGATCGGAGGGCCAATCATTGGGATCGGCGTGGTTGAACCCCAGGCCGAACGCTTTGCGCCGCTGGTCTATCTCGTTGGCGTCAGCCATGGACTGCAGCTTGAACCCTCTGGGGAGCCTGACCCGGGGGAGTTTGCCCAGCTTCAGGACAGAGTCGAAGCCATGCCAGTCGGTGAGCGAGAATCCGCGCGATAGGGCGGCCTGCTGGGCCGCTTGATCATAATCGTACAGATAAATCTGGAAGACACCGCCCTGGGGGTTGGAGAGATTATTTTCCGCGTAATCGAGCATTTCCGGCAGCAGATGCTCCCATCCGGGGCGGCGCATCAGGAACGCCTCGCTGAAGCTGGGATGGCTGGGTTCGGCATGCTCCTTGGTGACCACGCCCACAATCTGGCCTGAGCCATCCTGCCACAGCCCAACGGACTGCTCCCACCGCCTGATCACCGCTTCGGCACCGGCGGGGTCGGGATTGACCCCACTGGTCCCCAGCATGGGTGAGACGAAGTAGCGGGCGTAGTTCCACCGCTCCAGCCGCCAGTTGACCAGCCGGGGGAAGGCGGAGACCGTCTCCACCAGCATTTCGCGCACCCGGGCGAAGTCAGTTTCAGGACAATAAGGGGTGAAAGTCGCGTTCATCGATGCTCCACGTCCCACTACGAACAGGGGACCCCGTTGTGATCAGATTTGGGCTGATTCTATCATCTTGCCGGGCGGTTACAATGATTTAGCTGGCGGTGGATCGCCGCCGCTGACGGCGTCCATTCCCTTGGGGCAGCGGCAGGGCTACGGCTGGGGTGACAGCACTCTGACTGAGCGCAGGGTGCTCATGAAATTGAGTTTACAGCCGGCGTCCAGCGGCTGCAGCGCCGCCCCGCTGATGGTGTAGAGCACCCCGTCGGCGGTCAGCATCAGGGCGGAGAGCTGGTAAATGTCCATGCCGGTCGGCCGGTGGTACCAGCTGAATTGGGAGGCGTCCACCGCGGCGCCGCAGGAGAGGGTGAACCGTTCCCGCTGGATC
>JAHEEY010000172.1 GCA_024640485.1 Chloroflexota bacterium
CGGTCCTACATAGCCAACGATACCACACATAATTCACGCTCCTGCGGCTCGCCATCACGGCCGACAGGGTAGGGCGAAGCGCCCGCCTGAAGGCGTCATGGGGCCAGCTGTGAGTGGCGTACCCGGGTTGATTGTTTGTTGGGGACGCCCCTTCGATTGTCTACCACCGGCAGGCACACGCGTGCCGGCGACCACCGCATCGGCCATTTGGGGGCAGGTTACCCTGCCGGTTTGAGGCCGTGCTCTATGAAGGGGCTTGGAATCAGAGTGTGGTAACTCTGGAAGGCATCCGCTGATCTTTCGATTTTCCCGGGGCAGCCTGCCGCCGGTTAGTCCCACCTCGCGATGGGAAACCTTCACCTCGTCAACCTCCAGCGAATTAGGCAATGATGCCCGCAATCGCCGGAGGCCCTTGCGCCGTCCAGTCCCTGAGGTCAGGCCGCGTCAGCCGCGTGCCCGCCTCTTGTTCAATTGGTAACCGTTTGACCGCTTGAGCTCACTCATGCCGCGAATCCGTCAAACGATGCAACGGCATCATCCTACCTGAGATCCCCAGCGTGTCAAATCTGTTGTCACCAGCTTAACCCGCTTTCCTTTAGATCTCCCTTTCGATGGCGGGGGAAGTTTGCTGTTGACCGTTTTGGGAGTATGGGATAAAATAGTTAGCTTGCCTAACTATTAGTTTATCTAAGTTGTTTGCTTGGGCGGCTGTTGCTGAAGGAGCGGCTGCTGGGCGACGACTGAGGATTATATCGGATGAGTGTTATTAAGGAAAGAAGACATGCAATGCAGATCCTGTCGGTGCTGCCGCCGGTGATGCAGTTGATCACCGCCGCCCTGCGCGACGCCAACTACAAGCTGAGCCCCACTCAGCTGGGGGTGATGGCGGCGTTGACAGAGTCATCCTGCAATCTCAGCGAGCTGGCCGAGGGCATGGCGGTCAGCCTGCCCACCATGTCGGCAGCGGTCAGCAAGATGACCCAGCAGGGGTGGGTGGGGCGCAGCCGTTCCCCGCACGATCGCCGCATGTTGATCCTGGAGATCACCCCTTCCGGACAGGCGCAGCTGGCGGAGATTATCACCGAGGTCATTTCCAACGTTGCCGCCAGATTTGAAGAGCTCACCGCCGCCGAGCTGGCCCAGCTGTCCACCGGGATGGACATTCTGCAGCGGGCTTTCTCCGTCGCCGAAAATCCGCTGGCCCGCCGCTTGCTGGAACATCAATCCGGCGGCGGCGCCGCGGCCCAGCCCAATTCATAGCTTTAGAGAGCAGCCAGGGGATACCCTGGCTGAAAATTCCAAGGAGTATTAGATGCTATCTTCCATATTCGACAAAGTCACCCGACTGTCGATCCGTTTTCGATGGGTGACCATAGCTGTAACCGTCCTGGTGATGGTCTTCGGCGTCCTGGCGATGCTGCAGCTTAATCTAGAGATGACCCCTCGGGTCGAATTCCCGCAGACCGTTGTCGTGGCCCAATGGCCCGACGCAGAGTCGCCTGAAGCGCTGCTGGAGGCGGTTACCAAGCCTCTGGAGGCCAAATTAGGCGAGGTCGAAGGCGTGGTGAACGTGGAGTCAACCACCTCTTCTGGTTTCGCCCTGGTGATCGTCCGCAATGACTTCGGCATGAACCAGGATCTGGTTGTGGCCGATATTGAAGCGGCGGTGGCTGCCACCGACTTGCCTGACACCATGGAAACGCCCCAGATCCTCAACTTCAGCCTGGCGGATCTGCCCATCGTGGTCGCCTCCGTCTCATCTTCGGAGCTGACTCTGGCGGAGCTGAAGGCGCTGGTCCTCGAAGACCTGCAGCCGGAGCTGGCCCAGGTGGAAGAGGTTGCCAGAGTGGTCATCAGCGGCGGTCAGGAGCTGCCTGATGAGAGTGCCGCCCCGGAAGAGACCGCCGCGGAGACCGAGCCGGAAGATCCCGGACGGCTGCCGCTGCTGATTATCGAAGGGGCCAAAGCGTCCGGCGTTGAGGTCGAATATGCCCAGGATGTCACCCCGGCGCTGCTGGGCGACATCACCGGCACCCCTGATCAAATCATGGCGGTGCTCAACATGTTCCCCCCGGAACTGCTGGTATACGTCCCGGCGGAGACCCTGGCGCTGCTGCCGGTGGAGTACATGGACCAGCTGGACGCCGATCTGTTGGCTGAACTGGATACCCTGGCTGCCGAAGAAGGCGGCATCAAGCAGTTCACCCTGGAGCAGGTATCCCTGATGCTGGAAAGCGGCACTCTGGCCGAGGGCATCCTCCCAGAGCCCACCGCTGTGCCTACGCCGGAACCGACCGCCGAGCCGGTAGTTGAAGAAGTGGTCGAGGCCCCCGCTGTGGAGCTGCCCCAGGTAGCCCCGGTCGAGCTGCCCTCCTCCTGGATCGCGGCCGCCGGCGCCGCCGGTTTCGAGCTGGCCACCACCGCCGACATCACCCCCGAGGTGATGGGTGGGATCATCGGTATGGCCCCCCAGCTTCTGGGTGACCTGTCAGCCGATATGTGGCGGGCGCTGAACCCGGAAGCCCTGGCTATGGCGCTGCAGGCGCAGATGCCGTTGTCTACCCCCAGCGCTCTACAAGAGCCGCTGCTGATAGAACAGCTGACCTTAATCTTAAAAACTGCCGCCGGCGAGCCGGTGGAGCCCGTCGCCCTGCCGGCAGAGTGGACCGCCTCCGCTGCCGCCATGGGCATGACCCTGGAAACCACCGCCGACATCCCGGCGGAGCTTATCGGACAGCTCGCCACTGTCGCCCCGGCGATGCTGGCTGGCCTGAACAACGAAATCCTGCTGGCCCTGCCGGCTGAAGTGGTCGCCGCGCTACCGGCAGAACTGCTCGCCGCCCTGGACAGCGGCATGCAGCAGACGCTGACTAACGCCGCTATCTACGCCGCCCAGCTGGAAGCCGCCGCCGTCGAGGTCGCCGGCATGCCGGTGATGCCGGCGCTGCCGTCCCTGCCGCTGCCGGAGAGCTGGACAGCCGGCGCTGCCGCCATGGGCATGACCCTGGCCACCAGCAGCGATATCACCCCTGAGATCATGGGCGGCATCGCTGCCGCCGCGCCTCAGCTGCTGGCCGACCTGACCCCGGAACTGTGGCGGGCCATCGACCCCTCCGCGGTCGCCGCGGCGCTGCCTGCGGTCGCTGAGACCATGGAGCCGGCTTTGCTGGCTCAGCTGACAGCGATCCAGCTGGCTGCCAACGGCATCGCCGCCGAGCCGCTGCCGCTGCCGGAATCATGGGTCTCTATGGCCCAGATGGCTGGACTGACCCTGGAAACCACTGCCGACATCCCGGCGGAAGCGATCGAACAGCTGGCTTCCCTGGCGCCGCAGCTCCTGGGCGACCTGACCGGCGACCTGCTGCTGGCCCTGCCGCCGGAAGTGCTTTCGGCGATGCCCGAGAAATTCCTCTCCTCCCTGGATGAGGGGATGCAGCAGACCATTGCCGCCATCAATGCCCTTACCGCCGTCCCGGAAATGATCGTCGAAGAGGGCGGCGAACCGGTGGTTGAGCCGGAAGCCCCTGAAGTCGATCCCGCCCGCCTGCCTGACATCCTGATCCAGGGTGCCAAGTCATTCGGCATGGAGATCGAGTTCGCTCAAGATCTGACCCCTGAATTCATCCGCCCTCTGGCCGCTGCCGGTCCCCAGGCGGAAGCGATGTGGCTGATGCTCACCCCCGATCATCTGCGGCTGCTGCAGCCGGAAGTGATCGCTCTGCTGCCCATGTCCTTCCTGGAAACACTGGACCCGGCGCTGCTGGCTGAGCTGGATGAGCTGGCTGCTGAATTCGGCGGCGCTGGTCAGCTGGCCCTGGCGGAAGCGGCTGAAGCTGCCGAAGCCTCCGCTGATTCACCCCCCTTGAGCGGCATCTGGCTGGAGTCCGCCCCCAACGGCGATCCGTCCATGTTCCAGACTGCCGGCGACTTGATCAACAACCCGTTCATGGAAGGGGCTGCCGGCCTGCTCAACTTCTTCCCCGATTCCCCCAACGTGGAGAATCCAGTGGATTGGATGTCGGCGCTGTCGCCCGAAGTGCTGGGCTACCTGGTAGAAAACGATCCTGGTTTCCTGGAAACCATCTCGCCCCTGATCCTGGAGATGATGTCCCCTGAGACGCTCTCCTTCCTTCTGGAGCAGTACCCTGACGCCTTCGATGCCGACCTGACCGCAAGGCTGGCGGGGGTCGCTGCCGGCACCGTCAAGGCGTTCGTGCCGGAAGCGTCCATCACCCGCACCGACGGCAACCCCAGCGTCAAGGTCACCGTCTATAAAGACGGCGACGCCAACACTGTGGAAGTAGTCCACCGTGTCTTCGACCTGCTGGATGAATACCAGGCGGACAACGACGGCATGGCTGCCGACATGGTGTTCGAACAAGCCACCTTCATTGAAGATGCCATCGCCGGTGTCTCTCGTGAAGGCGCCCTGGGCGCCGTCTTCGCGGTCATCGTCATCCTCATCTTCCTCAGCGGGCAGGTGGGCGGCAAGTACAAATTGAGCTGGCGGGCCACTCTGGTTACCGGCACCTCCATTCCTCTTTCCGTCTTAACCGCCCTGCTGCTGATGCGCTGGATTCCCGGCACCGTCGGCACCTGGCTGCAGAACATGATCGACAACGGCGCTGGCGACGCGGTGAGCTTCATCGCCCGACTTTTCCCCACCAATGTCACCCTGAACATCATGACCCTCAGCGGTCTGACAGTAGCCATCGGCCGGGTGGTCGATGACTCTATCGTGGTGTTGGAGAACTCCTACCGCTTCATCCAGCGGGGAGATGACCCCAAGAAAGCGGTGTTGGAAGGGACCAAGGAAGTGGCCATCGCCATCTTCTCGGCCACCGTCACCACCGTCGCCGTCTTCCTGCCCCTGGGCTTGATCGGCGGCATCGTGGGCTCCTTCTTCCTGCCCTTCGGCTTGACAGTCACCTATGCGTTGGCGGCCAGTTTCGTGGTCTCCATCACGGTGGTGCCGGCGCTGACCTACATGCTCATCCGCCGCGAGCACATCCCCGAAGAGCGGGAGACCCGCATGCAGCGTTGGTACACGCCCATCTTGAAATGGGCCCTGACCCATCGCTTCGCCACCATGATGATCGCCACGGTCATCTTCCTCAGCAGTTTGTTCATGCTGTCGGGGCTGCCCCAGAGCTTTATCCCCCAGATTGGCGAACCGACCATCAATGTCTTGGTCAACATGCCCAACGGCACCAGCATGGCTGAGACAAACCAGCTGATGCTGGATCTGGAGAGGGCGATTGAGCCGATGCACGGCGTCGATACCATGCAGACCGAGATCGGCAGCGGCGGTGGGATGGAAGCGATGTTCACCGGCGGCGGCGTCACCCAAAACGTGGCCAATATGACCATCACCGTGCTGGAACAGGACGACCTCACCGAACTGACCCTCAACATCCGAAAGGAAGTGGAAGCGATCGCCGGCAGCGACAACGCCACCGTATCGGCCGCTTCCCAGACCGGCTTCGGCGGTTTCTCCATGGTGGTCACCTCCGATTCCCTGGACACCCTGCGGGAATGGAACGATGAGATCGAAGCGGCCATCGGCGCTGTGGACATCGACGGCGACGGCATTGCCGACATCGCCAATGTCAGCAGCAACCTGGACGGCAGCGGCCCTGCCGGCGGCGCCAGCACCATCATTCGGGTTGACGGCCGTCCAGCCATCAGCTTCAGCGGTGAGCTGGAGACCGACAATACCCTGGGTGTGACCACCGAAGCCAAAGCGGCCATCGTGGCCCTGGGCTTGCCTGACGGCACCAATGTCACCGAAGGGTTCGAGTCGGAGGCGCAGGTCCAAGGTTTCCAGGGGATGGTGAGGGCGATCGGCTACTCGATTCTCATCGTCTACCTGGTCATGGCCCTTACCTTCCGCAGCTTGATCCATCCGTTCACCATCCTGTTCAGCATCCCCTTCGCCCTGGTGGGCGCTGCCCTGGCGCTGTTCTTGACCAACAGTGTGCTCGGCATCTCCGCCATGATTGGCTTGATGATGCTGGTAGGAATCGTGGTGACCAACGGAATCGTGCTGATGGAATTGGTGCAGCAGCTGCGCCGCCAGGGACAGAACGCCTATGACGCTCTGATCCACGGCGGACGCACCCGGCTGCGCCCCATCTGGATGACCGCTCTAGCCGCCATCCTGGCCTTGATCCCGCTGGGATTGAGCAAGGAAGCGGGCGCGATCATCGCTTCAGAGCTGGCTCTGGTAGTGATGGGCGGCCTGCTGGTCAGCACCCTCCTGACCCTGGTGGTGGTGCCGGTGGTCTACAGCCTCATCGACGACGTCAGCCAACGTATTCGCCGGGCCAAGTAGCGCCAACATTCACGGAACCGTTTATAGGCGCCGCTGGGGTTAACCCAGCGGCGCTTTTTTGATCCCATCCTTATGCTTGGATTAATGTGGGCTGGCGCCAGATTGAAAAAACCGTTTCCTCGGTTACAATAGATGGACACTTCCAACGGTCGGGCGGCTCCCTTAGTCCAGGCCGGGAATGGACCGAAACCAAATTGACCCCATCAAGAGAGGTTTGATCCATGGATAGCAAAAGCAAACGCCTGCTGCTCAATTTCCTCATTGAGATCATCATTTACGGCATTCTGCTGGCAATCTACTTCGTACTGGTGCTGCGCTACCTGGGCCAGCCGCTGAACCAGCTTTTCCATCTTGACCCCTGGGTATACGCCTTCGCCACGCTGCTGCTGATCGTGATTCAGAGTGTGGCTTTAGAAATGATCACCTCATTCCTGCTGGACCGGCTGGGACTGGACAAGGTGGATTAGCCTATGGATTTCCCCATCACTGGCGTCACCATCAGCCCCTTCTTTCTCATCGGCATCGGCTTTCTGGTCGGAATCCTTGGCGGTTTCTTCGGCGTTGGCGGCGGCTTCATCGCCGGACCGCTGATGTTCTGGGCCGGGGTGCCCATGAATTTTGTGGTCGGTACCGATCTGGCCCATATGACCGGCAAGTCCATTGTGGCTGCCAAACGGCACCGCACCCTGGGCCACGTCGACACCAAGCTGGGGGTGGTGATGGTCATCGGCACCGTCGTCGGTGTGGAGGGCGGCGCCCGTATCGTCGAGTACTTGAAACATGAAGGCAACGTCGACACCGTCATCGGCGTCGCCTACATCTGCATCCTGGCGATCATCAGCTTCTTCACCTTTTGGGAGAGCTACCGGGCGATCAAGATGATCAAGTCCGACAATACCGGCTTGAAAGATATCATCGCCTTTTCCTCCTTTACCAAGAAGGTGCAGCAAATCGAACTGTGGCCCATGATCAGCTTTCCCGGCTCCGGCATCGAGCGGATCTCCCTCTGGGTAGTGCTGGGGGTCGGCCTGGTCGCCGGCGTGCTGGCCGGCAGCCTGGGGGTCGGCGGCGGCTTCATCCGCATGCCCTTGCTGGTCTATGTCATCGGCGTGCCCACTCATGTGGCCGTAGGCACCGACCTATTTGAAATTGTGATCTCGGCAGGATTCGGGACCATCTCCCACGCCGCCAAAGGGAACGTGGATGTACTGATGGCCCTGGTGATGCAGACCGGCGCCGCGGTTGGCGCCCAGATCGGGGCGGTTTCAACCCGTTACTTCGCCGGCCCGAAGATCCGGATGCTGTTCTCGGCGATGCCCTTGATCGGCATCGTGCTGGTGTTGATTCGCCTCTTGAGTGGAGGACCGATGGAATGATCTTCAATTCTTTATACACACCCTGCGTTCGCGCAGCCATTGCAGCCAGCCCTGGCGCCCAGCCGTCCGGGCCATTCATCCAAGTGGAAGGTCTCTCGTGAAAACATTAATATGTGTCGCCGGCTTGCCCTACGGCGAACGAACCATAACCTTTGGCGCCAAGCTGGCGGCAGTCGGCGCCCCGAATATCAGCCTGCTGACCGTTGCCGAAAATCGACGCGGGCGGGCCGCGGCAGAGCAGCTGCTAGAGGAAGCGGCGGCGCTGATCGACCAGCCTGTCGCCGCCCGCATCGTCCGCCTGGGTTCTCCGGTGGAGCAGATCGTCCAGGAATCCACTGAAGAGGAATACGAGATGGTCGTCATCGGCGAGCACGTGGTCCACGGGCTGGTCGACCTGTTCCTGCGCCCGGTTCCCCGGGAGATCACCAAGAAGGCGCCCAGCAGCGTGCTGGTGGTCAAAGAAGGCAGCCGGGATTTGAAGCATATTCTCCTCTGCACCGGCGGCCGGCAGGTCAACCGGGCGGTAGTCGAGAGCGGTGCTGCGTTAGCCCATGATGTCGGCGCTAAAGTCACCATGCTGCATGTGTCCGACCCGGTGCCGGTGATGTATGCCGGCTTGAACACCATGCACGAAACCCTGGATGACATCATCAAGACCAATACCCCCATCGCCCAACATCTGCGCTGGACCTTCGATCTGCTCAAGCGGTACCAGTTGGAAGTGCAGCCGATCCTGGCCCATGGGGTAGCCGCCAGCGAGATTATGCGGGTGGCTCAGGAACAGGACGTGGATCTGATCGTCATCGGCGCGCAGGTGGCCAAGGCCAGCTGGCTGGACGAACTGCTGATGAGCACCGTCACCCCGCAGGTAGTTGATCATGCCGCCTGCTCGGTGTTGGTGGTGCGGGCAAAATAGCAGCTTAGGCGGGGGAAATGGAGCGGCATGATAGATCGCGTGGTTGAATTAGGCCTGGAATTGGCCCGGGTGGCTGCCGGCGAATTTGTGTTCGGCGAAGAGGCGCAGACGCGCTACCTGCCGGAGTTCTGGATGGGCCGGAACCTGGTCAGCAACCGGCAGTACGCCGTCTTTGTGGCCGCTACCGGCTGGCGCCCGCCATTCCATTGGGGCGGGGAACAGCCCGAAGCCGCGCTCCACGACCATCCGGTGGTCAATATCTACTGGGCCGACGCCGTCGCTTTCGGCCAATGGTGCGGCTGTTCGCTGCCCACCGAGCTGGAATGGGAGAAAGCGGCCCGCGGCGCTGCCGGCCTTCCCTTTCCCTGGGGCGAGGCCCTGCCTACGCCCGCCCTGTGCAACTACG
>JAHEEY010000617.1:0-2229 GCA_024640485.1 Chloroflexota bacterium
CGCTAAACTTTCCAGATGGTGCAGATAGTCAAGCCCTTCGTCGCCAGCTTGATGGGTGATCACCAGTTTGGCCCGCGGATCGGCAAGACGGGCCAGCAGTTCGATGGATAGCTCAATTCCCTTGCGGGGGACAACCCGTGTGGGCTGCAAGACAAGCCAATCATCCAGTTCGAGGCCAATTGCCTGGCGAAAATCGGCGTTATAGGCATCGATGCCGGGCGGCGGCGTGCTAAAGTCGAACACATTGGGGATCAGGCTGGCCTCCAGGCCGCGCCGCTTCTTCAGGTCGCGTTGGGCGGCAGAGTTGATCACCGCGTGTTTAAGCCGGGGCAGGTTGGGCGGGAAATAGGTGTCCAGAAAATCACCGATACAGCTGGTGGCAAACCGCTCTCGCTCCCAGTAGAAATCGTGGTTATGGGCCAGCGCCGGCAGCTCTCTTTCAGTGAGCAGCTCGCTGAGAGCCTGGGCCAACGGCAGCTGCATGGGGATGGCGAAGGCGTTCTGGACGATCAGGAACTGTATCTGAAATTGATCGATGAATTGGATTAACGGCCGTTTCAGTTCCTGGGCACGGACACTGATTGCCGCCACGACCGCGGGATCGTCCCCGGCTTTACCGAAAGCGCGCTGGCCGAGTTCTATGGCCACCGGATCAGTGAAATGGAGTTCCGGAGCCAACAGCCCCCTGACACCTTGGTCCAATTCCCCTGCGCAATAGGCAATTTCATGCCCCATTTGGCGAAAGATGGCTGCTAGTTTGGCCGTTTCCAAGGAGACGCCGTCGGTGCCGGCCAAACGTGTCGAGATAAATCCGATGTTCATATCAGTCCGCCTCGATTGCCTGAGCCCCTAGCCATCCAACCGATTGCTCACAACTGGTTCTTTAGCCACAAATATTGATAGGGAGCCATGGTCATGGCGCGATTAGGATAATGCTTACCAGTGATAATATCGGTGTGCGGGGCAGCCGGGAGAGCGATTGATAGTTCCGTATTGGAAACATTTTGCAGGCAAGTGATCGCTGTTTGACCATCGGCAGCTATTCGCTTGACGGCAAAAACAGCCGGATGCAGCGCGAGGATCTCTTGCTGGCAGAGCGGATGAAACAGCGGCTCAGAAGCCCGTGCCCGCAGCAGTTGGCGATAACCGTCAAAAACCATTTGGCGGAGTGAGCCGGGCTGAGCCAATTCAGCTTCCAGGACATCCAGCTGCAGTTTTTGGCGATTAATGGTGCGCGGTTGGCCTGTTTGAGCCAGTCCGACGTGCCAGCTTCGGGAGCCAAACAAGCTGTGAAAATAGATACCAGGCACGCCGCGGAGGGCCAGCATCACTGCCTGTGAAGCCAGGAAACGCCGGCTGATTAAGGCCAAATCTTCTGCCGCATCCGGATCACAGAGGGCATCCAGGTAGTTGATATTCAGTTCATACGGGCTGGTGGTGCCGTCCCCCTCTTTCTTATAGGAGACACGCCCTCCTAGCGCTTCTACGCGGCGGCCCATCGCCACAATGACATCTTGGCTCAAGATGCCGCGCAAGGGTGTAAGACCAATCCCATCGTGGGAGGCCAGGAAATTGAAGAAGGTGACATCATCAGAAGGAAAGTCTAGCCCCGCGGCCCATCCAGACAGAGCGGTTGCATCTCCCGAGTGAAAAGCGTGCAGCGTCAGCGGCGGCAGCGAGAAATTATAAACCATCTGTGCTTCATTATGGCCGTCGCCGAAATAGGAGATGTTATCTCGATGCGGCACATTGGTTTCGGTGATCAGGGCCACCTGGGGAGCTGCCTCATCCAAGACAGCCCGCATGAGTTGGATAACAGCATGTGTTTGTGGCAAATGAAGACAGCTGGTGCCAATCTCCTTCCACATAAAGGCGATGGCATCCAACCGGATCAAATCTGCGCCATGCTGGATATAGAAAAGCAGCGTGTCGATTATTTCCAGCAGGACGTTTGGGTTGCGGTAGTTGAGATCGATCTGGTCGCTGCTGAAGGTCGTCCAGACATGCTTGAGGCCAGCGGCAGTCTCTACCGGTGTCAGCAAGGGCAGATTACGGGGCCGAAATACGGCGCTCAGATCAGCCCCGGGATCCACAACGGTAAAATAATCCTGATAGCGGGGATCGTTTTTCAGAAAGGCCTGAAACCAGCTGCTGTGGGCAGAAATATGATTGATAACGGCATCAAACATCAACCGGAAATGGCTGCCAATTCCCTTGATCTGTTCCCAA
>JAHEEY010000617.1:2239-2611 GCA_024640485.1 Chloroflexota bacterium
AATAGGAGATGTTATCTCGATGCGGTACATTGGTTTCGGTGATCAGGGCCACCTGGGGAGCTGCCTCATCCAAGACAGCTCGCATGAGTTGGATAACAGCATGTGTTTGCGGCAGATGAAGACAGCTGGTGCCAATCTCCTTCCACATAAAGGCGATGGCATCCAACCGGATCAAATCTGCGCCATGCTGGATATAGAAAAGCAGGGTGTCGATTATTTCCAGCAGGACGTTTGGGTTGCGGTAGTTGAGGTCGATCTGGTCGCTGCTGAAGGTCGTCCAGACATGCTTGAGGCCAGCGGCAGTCTCTACCGGTGTCAGCAAGGGCAGATTACGGGGCCGAAATACGGCGCTCAGATCAGCCCCGGGATCCA
>JAHEEY010000173.1 GCA_024640485.1 Chloroflexota bacterium
CTTCAAGATCAATTGAGACCAATCGATTGCTGGGTTCCTGCTTTTCAGCCGTGTGGTCCTCACAAACGCAGATGATCCGATGATGCCGCCGGTCAAAAGCGAAATCGGCAAAGCGGAACTTACTTTCTGGTGTAACGGGAACCGGATCGCCGTCAGCCGCCTGGCGATATAGACGCTGGTCGGCGTAGTTGACGAAGTAGATTTCGCCCTCATGAACGGCAAAGGCGCCGCCGCCGTACTCATGCACACGGGTGCGGACATTAAACCCTTCCGGGGTGATCTCCTCCATGCCCAGCTCAGGATGCCACTTCATGATCACGTTTCTTCCCTTTTCCGCAGGGCGTGATTCACTCCAGTACAGCGTGGATCCGTCCACCATAATTTCGCCCAGGCGGATGGTGCTGCTTACGATCAAGTCAGAAGTGATCGGAGATCGCCAAGAACCATAAGGGGTGACAGTTTGAGTACTCATAAACGGATTATGGAGAGGAAGCTTCGTTTTGCCAAGCCAAAAGCAGTCGGCGATAGATGGAGAAGCGGCCGACGGTACAGCCTAACACCACCAATGTACCATAGACGAATTACGCTCCCGGTTTAGAATAATTACTATCGAGGTACTCAAGGCGATTCGCCCTTTTGCCCGGCGTGACTTTGATACTTGCACCAGCCATCTCGGCAAATATGAAATCGAAACAGTGAAATAAACTATGGAATGGCGTTTAACCATTAATCTACTCATCTTGTTTGCGGCGACCGCATTCTCTATGAAGCTGGCCCACTATGCTTGGAGCCGGCGCCCGACTACTGGGGCAACCCTTTTTGCATTGATGATGTTGGCACTGTCCCAATGGATCCTTGCCTATACGCTGGCGCTGACCAGTTCCGATCTGGCGGGCAAGCTTGTCTGGGTCAAGTTTCAATATTTGGGCATGTCGATACTGCCGGCAGCATGGTTGACCTTCGTATTGGAGTTCACCGGAAAGGAACAATGGCTGACCCGGAGAAACGTGGTACTGCTTGCCTTCATCCCGACCCTTTCATTCTTGCTGGCGGCCACAAATGATATTCACAGTCTTTTTTGGAAGCAGGTGGACGTAACGGCTGGCTCAGCTTCAATGCTTTCTTTGAGCTTCATCAATGGCATTGGATATTGGGTCCATACGGGCTTCTCCTATGGCTGCTTGCTGGCAGCGACAGCCATCCTCGTTCGCTGCTGGCGGCGTGAAACGACGACCCTTTATCGTGGGCAAGCTGGGGTGCTGCTGTTTGTCTCTACTGTGCCCTGGTTCAGCCATCTCCTGCTCTTTGCCGGTATCACCTCGTACGATCTGACCACTTTTTCATTTTTGATCGGCGCCATGGCACTAGTTCACTACGTCCTGCGTTTCGGGCTCTTTGACATCACCCCCATCGCGCATCGCGCCATTGTGAACAGCATGACCGATGGGGTATGGGTATTGGATACGCAGAACCGGATCGCTGATGTCAACGCAAAAGCGGAGGCGATCGTTGGCCAGCCGGCGAATGAGATGATTGGGAAATCACTTGATCTTGTCTGGCCCAACTTGCTGCCGGGTAGATCGGCAGCTGCCGAGTCACCAGTCGAGATCCGGGTGGATACTGAAGGCCCGTCCGAATATTACGAGGTTAATCGGGCGCCTGTTCACGATCACCGGGGGAGACTGCGGGGCAGCCTGCTGTCGATGCACAGCATCACCCATAGAAAAA
This sequence comes from Chloroflexota bacterium, assembly GCA_024640485.1. GTDB lineage: Bacteria > Chloroflexota > Anaerolineae > Promineifilales > Promineifilaceae > JAHEEY01. The sequence goes on from JAHEEY010000173.1 coordinate 1,729, forward strand.
TGCTGGAGCGGACTCGAGAAGATATGGCCCACACCATGATCCATGAACTGCGCGATCCTTTGAGCAACGCGCTCTTCGCTTTGGAAATGTTGAAAGGAGATATTTCAGCCGCCGATCTCCCTGAGAGTACCCAGCTGCTTGAACTAACCTTTGATCAAACAATGAAGACGCTCCATTTGGTAGATACGCTGCTGGAGATCGGACGATTGAAGAATGGAATTGAAATGGTCGTCACGCTGGCCTCCTTCCCAATAGAGGAGGTCGTGACCCAGGTAGCCAGCGCGCTAGGCCGTCCAGCTTCCAAAGCAGGACAGCGGATACGTACCGTACTGCCGGACGGCTTGCCGCCGGCCTGGGCAGACACCGCTATTATTCAGCGAGTGCTCCAGAACCTGGTAGCCAACAGCATCGAATTCTCTCCTCAGGGAAGCGTGATTGAAATCGAGGTCGCTGCCGCTGAGCACCCCCTTACCGGAGAAAGGGAGCTTCACATTACGGTCAAAGACGAAGGGCCTGGCATCCCCGAAGCGCTGCAGCAGAAAGTCTTCGAAAAATTTTGGTCCGGTTCGAGTAAGGGCAGCGGGAGAGGGTTGGGGCTGGCCTTTTGCCAGATGGCTGTCAAGGCGCATGGCCAGCGCATCTGGGTTGAGAGCCTCCCTGGAGAAGGGGCCGCATTCACCTTCACACTGCCGATTGCTTTCGAGCCAGCTCTGCTGGTGGCGGCGGGTAAATAGCCGGGGAGTGCAGTTACCCTGTTCTCTGCCAGCGGTGCAGACAATCAATGACAACCGCGGCGCCCAAATGAGGCGCGTCAGACTTGTGTACCTCTTTTTTCCCTTGCTCCAATTCATCAAATCGGCCTAAAATGGAATGGCCTTTGGATAGATCTGTTTGGCTGCGACCGTCGTCGTCTACAAGCAGGCAGGAGAATCGGCGGAGCGGAATGAAATGGTGTCTATCCTTTTTGAAAACAGGCGTGTGCGGAGAAAGCGAATGGAGAGCATCGATGGCATCCGGAATTGAGGATTTCAAGCGGCTGGCGGCTGAACGTGCCGTTGAATTTGTCGAATCGGGCATGGTGGTTGGCTTTGGCACTGGGAGCACCGCCGTTCACGCCACCCGCGCCATCGGGCGCATGCTGCGGGACGGTCGGCTGAAGGATATTATTGGGATTCCTACTTCTGAAGCGACCGCGGCGGAGGCTAGGAAGTTCGACATTCCCTTGACTACCCTCGACAGCCATCCAGTAGTTGACGTGACCATTGACGGCGCAGATGAGATTGATCCGGCGCTGAATCTCATCAAAGGGTTGGGCGGTGCACTACTACGCGAAAAAATAGTGGCCTGGTCGACCAAACGGTTCATTATTGTCAGCGACTACCGTAAGCGTGTAACCCAGCTGGGCACCCGGGCGCCGGTGCCGGTGGAAGTAATCCCCTTCGCTCGCAGCCCCGTCACCCGCTACCTGGAGTCATTAGGCGGGCGTGTAGTAGAACGGGTTAGGGATGGGGCAACTTTCATTACCGATGAAGGAAATATCATTCTCGATTGCCATTTTGAGGGGATTGATGATCCGTTTGGTCTGGCTCAATCGATTTCGGTGCAGCCCGGTGTAGTAGAACACGGCATGTTCTTAGGGATGGCGTCTCTAGCTGTCGTCGCGTCCCCTACCGGGATTGACCTGTTATCTCGGGCGTGACCGCGCTCCTTCCGGATGCCCGGTGGTTTGTCATCGCTTGAAGATAAGCGGCAGTTCCGTACTCTTCAGTTCGGATTCTTCTCGGTTGAGTCTCCTGAAGGCCATCATTCTTCGTTCCTAATCTGTTTCCTGACAAACTGTCGAGATTGGCAAGATCCCACAAGCTGCTGAGCTCATGAACTGGAGGGATAGTCAGATGCCGGCGCGGGTGGCTGCCAGATGCATAGATTGTATAATCCGGCGTTATGATCAACTTGTTGAAAAGATACCGGTTGAGCCTCATCGCCGCGGTGGCAGCGGCTGCCGCGGTTCTGCTTTATTGGCCGACGTTGTCTCTTCCTGTCATCTATGACGATCTCCTCCACATTCGAATCTCCCACGCTCTGACGGTATGGTCGGTTTGGCTGCCAACCGAGGATTTTGGCTTCTACCGGCCGCTAACCTTCTTGCCGATGGTGCTGATCAAGTCGCTCTTTGGCTACTATCCCAGCCAACTGCTTCACGGGCTGAATGTGGCCGGACACGCGCTCAACGTCATTCTTCTGGTGGGGCTCTCCTGGAGACTTTGGCACGATCATCTCCGGGCCTTTGCGGCGGGACTTCTGTTCGCGCTGTTCCCCTTTTCATATCAAGCGGTGGCTGTTTATGGTCACAATGTCCATCCTACCACCGTAGGTTTGATCCTGCTGGGGCTGCATACGTACCTGTATGCGAGGGAAGCCGGGACTCGGCGCCGAATCTGGTGGGGGCTTACCAGCGCCTTGTTCCTGTTAAGCCTCTTGAGCCATGAGTCGGCGATCTTATTTGGCGCCTTTGCGGCAATGGTTCATGGGAATCAGGAAAGCAAGATCTGGCGCCCGAACTTCCGACGTGGCTGGATCCAGCCGTGGATGGTGTTTCTCCTGCTGGGCATCTTGTATGCCGTTGGCTACCAATTTCTCCCCATCAGCCGGGGACCTCAAGCGGCAGCTGAAAGCGGCGTTGATTTATGGATGACTACCCTGTACCTGCTGCAGGCTGGCGCCTATCCGCTGACATGGTTCGCCCATGTACTTCCTAATGTGAGCGCCGATGCCATCGTCCTGGGTGGTACGGCGATCACCTTGGCTTTGATTGCCTGGGCGGCCCGAACTCGTGAGAACCGGCTGCCGCTGCTCTTGGGTTGGGGCTGGTGGGGGGTGGCTTCCCTGTTGATCGCGCTCCCCCTGCCAACGCTCTATTTGCTCCATGGCCCCCGACTGTTGTACCTCAGCGCCGTTGGCCTGGCACTGGCCTGGCCAGTGATGCTTGTGGAAAAGCCGCCAGCAAGCCGGCTGTCGCGGACCTATTCTGTTCTAGCTGTCGGCTTCATCTTGATCAGCAGCGGGGCGTTTGTGAGCGACCGTCTGCGCCACTACCAGCAGCTGACCAGCCCAATTCAAGCGGTTAAGATGGTGATGTCACAGCAGCCGGACGATCAAGGGGTGGTCGTAGTGAATCTGCCGCAATGGTTGGCCCCGCCCCGCAACACCTATGCTGTAGGTTCTGAACTGGTTGCCATGCTGGGCAACTACCTGTTTGCGGAAGAGATCATCGTCGAGAACGTTCCAGGTGATCATCATGCTTATTCGGTCGTGGTGCCGGATCTGTTGGGTTCGCCCGCATACGCATACGGCGTTCATGATGAGACCCTATTCATCGGCGATGCTGCGGCCAAATTGCCCATTCGCAGTGATTGGAATATGGCTGGCAGCCAGCTGTTTTTGGTTCAATACCCGGAAGCCGGGCCGCAAACGACACACGCAGGCGGGTTCAAACCGGCAGATTCGCCGGATGCCCGGATCGCTTCTTTCGGGCCCTACCAACTGCTCGATGTGTCTGCGATGTTGTGTGATGGGCCGGTGAATGTGGTTACTTCGTGGATAGAAGACCCGGGCGATCTGATTCAGCCGACACACTCTATCTTCGTACAGCTTCTGGCAGATGATGGGCGATTGATCGCCCAGGCTGATGGACCATTGCTGGGGCTGCGGACAGATCTCATTGAGCTGCTTCCCAACTGGGTGATTGAAGATCGTCGCACGCTGCGGCCGACAGAGCCGGGTCAGCCGGCGCAGCTGCTCATTGGCGTATATGACTTCGCCAGCGGAGATCGTTTGCCCGCAGATGACATTCAAGGGATGCCTCTGGCTGGTGATGCTTATCGTCTGCCAATCTCTGATTGTGAGACCAACTCCCGCTAGCTGTCACAGGCGGCTTCTTGCGGAAATGGAAGGTTTTCCAGGCGTGGGGTGACATCGTTTTACCCTTGCGTGGATGCGCATCGCTAATACAGCCGTCCAGAGACCGCGGCGGCGCCTGCCGTCTTGCGACTTGCCCCTGCCTGTGATACCATTTCGCCAGAAGTACATGTTCATTAGCTGGACTTTTTATATTGCCTTTTGACCGTCACCCGCTTCAATTGACATAGTATTGCACAGTCGTGACACCAACGGCGAAGGCTTGACTGGCATAGCTGGATTGTCAATAATGTGATTCGTGAAGCCTGGCGGGTGAATTGGATAATAGCGGGTGGACATGCGGACGTGTGTTCCCCGTTTTTTTCGTTAATGTAGATTCGAACGACTGCTTCTATCGTGCAAAGTGTGAAAGTGTGAACTCTTTTGAAATGATGCTATGAAGCCAATCTCTGTGCTATCTTCAGATCGACGTTTTCAGCGGCAGTTGAACCGTTTCGTTGGTGCAGGCTGGCTGATTAATAAGGTTGGGAAGCTACGATGACCTTTAGTACCGAATTCATATTCCGTATTCTTGGCGCGATCGCGGCAGCGGTCGGCGGCGGTATGCTGGGAAGGTCTCTGGCAGTAAGCCTTAGAACCGATACGGAAACCTATGTCGTAATCATCGGGCTGCTTGGTTTTCTGACTGGATTGATCGTAACGCCGGCGCTGACAGTGCGTCCTTTACGAAAGATTCGAAACCAGCTCTCATCAATGCCGTCAGGACGTCTCGCCGCCTATGTGGTGGGCACATTTTTCGGGCTAATTGTCGCGGCACTGCTGTCACAGCCGCTTTCATTTTTGCCCGCGCCCTTCGGCCAAATCGCGCCATTGGCAGCAGCGGTGATGTTTATCTATCTCAGCAGCATGGTCTTGGCTTCCCGGCAGCACGATTTTCAAGCGATCTTCAGCAACCTTCGCCCCGGCCTTCAATGGGGCAAGGGTTCGGAAGAGCCTGAGGAAAGCTATATCTTGTTGGACACCAGTGTCATCATTGACGGTCGGATCGCCGATATCAGCAAAACTGGTTTTCTCCGGGGTGTATTGCTGATTCCAAACTTCGTCTTGCTGGAATTACAGCATATCGCCGACAGTTCTGATGCCTTACGCCGCAACCGGGGCCGGCGGGGTCTTGATGTACTGAGTATGATGCAGAGTGAATCACCCATCCCCATTCGTATCACCGATATGGATGCCACTGAAGTGAGGGACGTCGACAGCAAGCTAGTTTCATTGGCACGGCATCTGCACTGTCCTATCATGACCAATGATTACAATTTGAATCGGGTTGCTGAGCTTCAGGGCGTAACTGTCCTGAATATCAATGATTTGGCCAATGCCGTTAAAGCCGCATACCTGCCGGGTGAAGAACTGCAGGTGAAGATCATTCAAGACGGAAAGGAAATGGGTCAGGGTGTTGGTTATCTTGAAGATGGCACCATGGTTGTTATTGAAGATGGACAAAGACTCATAAATCAGACCATGAATGTCACCGTCACCAAGGTGCTGCAGACGACCGCGGGCCGCATGATCTTTGCGAAACCATGAAATGGAAAGAGAGTTGGAACCGGAACCCAGTTTACAGCTGAGTCGTTCCTGTCAGCCACAAGCCGTGTCAAAGAATGGTTGTTTCACCATCCACGGTTGGTAAACAGCACCGCTTCTGCACACGATTTTTGAGAGCCGCTATCTCACACTAGAACCAAGCAGAACAAAGAATTTCGGGTAGTTACTGTCACAGGTGATGATCCCATAGCTTCCAAGAGTTGGAGTAAGTATGTCACTGAAAATCCATAATGTCCTTACTAGAGAAAAAGAAACGTTTACGCCGTTGTCGGAAGGCAAAGTGAACATGTATGTCTGCGGCCCGACCGTGTATGACAACTCACACATCGGCCACGGCAAGACCTATATCGGTTTCGATGTCATCGCCCGCTACCTGCGTTACATCGGGTATGATGTGCTTTACGTTCAGAATATCACTGATGTTGGCCATATGCTGGGCACCGGCGAAGACCGGGTGCTGAAGAAAGCGCGCCAAATGTCCGCGGAGCCGATGCAGGTGGTTGAAACCTACATGCGCAGTTATTTTGAAGATATGGATTCTCTGGGAGTCCAGCGGCCCGGCATCAGCCCCCGGGCCAGTGGGCATATCCCTGAGCAGATCCAAATGGTTCAGCAGCTCATCGAACAAGAGCACGCCTATGAAGTGAACGGATCCGTCTATTTTGACGTTTCTTCTTTCCCGGAATACGGCAAGCTGAGCGGTCGGATAGTTGAAGATATGGAAGAAGGCACCCGTATTACCTCCCGAGAGGAAAAGAGACACCCGGCTGACTTCGCCCTGTGGAAGAAGGCGGAGCCGGAACATATCCTGCGCTGGCCCAGCCCCTGGGGCGATGGTTTCCCTGGTTGGCATGTGGAGTGCTCGGCGATGGCCAATAAGTATCTGGGCCATACTTTCGACATCCACGGCGGGGGAATCGACAACATCTTTCCCCACAATGAATGCGAGATCGCCCAGAGTGAGGCGGCCCATGGCGAGACGTTTGCCCGCTACTGGCTGTTGACAGGTTCGCTGACTCTGGAAGGGGTGAAGATGAGCAAGAGCCTGGGTAACACATTGACTGTCAAAGATGCCCTCAAGCGGTGGCGCCCGGAGGCACTGCGCACATTCATTCTTTCCAGCCACTACCGCAGCCCGATCGATCTTTCCGACAGCGCTGTTGAAGCCGCATTCAAAGGGTGGCAGCGGATATGGGGCGCGGTCAGCCTGGTTCGCGAACAACTGCGAACCGCCGCGGCTGGTGACGCCAGCGAAGCTGTGACAGCGATGCTGGAAAAGAGCAAAGCGGATTTCATCAGCAAGATGAATGATGATTTCAATGCGCCGGCGGCATTGGCCGTGCTGCAGGATCTCACCCGCCAGGTCAATACATTGATTAACGAACAGGGCCCACAAACGCAAGGATCGTTGTCAGCCATCGACCAGCTCTATCGAGAACTGGGCGGTGATGTTCTGGGTATCATTCCTGAGCAAGCTGACGCCAGCTCCAACGCTGAACGTGAAGATGGGTTGGTTCGGCTGCTGACGACACTGCGTGCCCAGGCGCGAGCTAACAAAGATTGGGCTACTTCGGATCAAATCCGCGACCAACTGAAAGAGCTTGGTGTCGTTCTGGAAGATCGGGCTGATGGGACAACCTGGAAGTTTGAATAGCTTTCGAAGAACAGAGTGTATCTATGTCTGAGATCCTAACTCGCCGCAACACCGTCTTGGAAGCGCTGCGCGGCAGCCGCCGCCAGATTCTGCG
>JAHEEY010000618.1 GCA_024640485.1 Chloroflexota bacterium
GTGGGGCGGTTCAGCCCATCGCGGCGGCTGGTAAGGCGTCCGTTGAGATCGTAGGTGAACTGATCCTGATTTCCCTGGCCATCGGTGATGACGGTGATATTGCCGGCGGCGTCATAGGTGTAGCTGGTGGCCCCCAGGGCATCGGCCAACCGGATGGGGCGTCCGGCGTCGTCGTAGGTGTATTTAACGATCCGGCCGTTGGGGTCCAGCAGCTGGGTTACATTACCGCTGGCGTCATAGGCCAGCCGGGTGATTTCGCCGGCAGGATTGGTGACCGTGATCACCCGGCCCAAGGCATCCTGGCCGTAGCGGGTGGTGTGGGCGAGGCCATCGGTTGCCTGCAGTAAATCGCCGCGAGCGTTGTAAGAAGTGGCCGCCGTTATGCCGGCGCCGTCGGTTACAGAAGCCGGAAAGCCAAAGGCATCATAGGTGTAGGTGAGGGTGTTTGACAGCGGGTCGGTGACGGTGAGCGGCTTGCCTGTGGCGTCAAAGGTATAGGAGGTGATATTGCCCAATGGGTCGGTGACGCGGATCAAGTTGTCGGCGGTGTCATACTGGTAGTGGGTGGTTTGGCCGCGGGGATCGGTGACAGACGCGATCTGCCCGGTGGCGCCGTAGGTGTAAGTGGTGGCCTGGGCCAATGGGTCGGTGACCTGGATCAACTGTCCGGCGGCGTTGTAGAGATAGCTGGTGATCTCGCCGTTTTCGTTGGTCAGCTGCTGAACATTGCCCTGGGCATCGCGGCGGTACGTGGTGACCGCTCCTAATGGATCGGTGATCTGGTAAAGCTGGCCATCCCAGAGGGAGAAGTCATAGGTGGTGGTGCGCGTCTGGCCGTTGACCACGTCGGTTACGGTGGCGACATTGGCGACTATCTGCCTCTGGGAACTGGCCGCCGGCGCAGCAGTGGAGAGGGGTTGAAGCGGCTGGACTGACACGGGAATTTTGTAGGTGATTTTTCGGAAAAAGGAAACGGACCCCAGCGGGGTACTGATTTGCCCTACGCCGTCAGGGAATTCCGTAGGGATGTGCTGCTCTTTCACATAGGTGATGGCGGCCCAATTTCCTTCCGGGCCGGTGACCCGCCGGATCTGGTGGTCAGCGGTGTAATCGTATCGGGTGACGCTGCCGAGGGGATCGGAGACGGTGCTGAGGTTGCCGCTGGGGTCATAGCCGTATTGGGTGGTGCGGACTGGGGAGGCGTTGGCATCGGTGATGCTGGTCAGTTTGCCGCTGCTGTAGGCGAAATCGAGGTGACGGCCGAAATGGTCGGTGATGCGGGCCAGCTGACCGGTGGGGTTATAAGCCAGGGTCAAGTAGCCGCCGCCGGCCCCTTCGATCTTGGTGACCTGCTGGTGTCCGGGATCGTCGAAGTAGTAGATGTCGCCGTTGTCCAGGTGGAGTTGGTAGCGGCCGGGTTGGGGGCGGGAGAGATGGCCGTCGCCCGGAGTGAACTGCTCCATCTGGCTGTTGATGGGGCCGATGATCAGAGTGCCGTCCCCCTGGACGGCATAGCTGGCGCCGTAGACGAATCGCCAGCCGTAACCAAAGGGGGAGTCTCCGTAGCCCGGTTCATAAATGAAGGTAGCCTGCAGGGGGACAACGCAGCCGGGGAGGAAGAAATCGGCGCGAACGGCGCGCAGGCTGAGATCGTAGATAGATACATCCAGCCCCAGCGGCCCGGCGACGGAAGCCTGGGTGGCGCCGCGGAAACGGCTCTCAATGGGCGGGGTGAAAGTGGCGGGTGCCACAGGGGCGGCAGCCGCAGGAACGACAGGCGCTACCAGGTTCAGGATCAAACTGATGACGACGGACAGGTTGAGGAATGATTGAAGCCGAAATCTTTTTGGCATGGTCCCTCCTATGCCAGGCACCGCCGGTGCCGCAAGCCAACACTGATCCAGCTGAACGTAAATCTATCATTCAGGCGATCTGTTTTCGGGAAGGTGCCGTCTCTGTTTTCGTCGCTGAACCCGGCAGGTATCCTGATTAGATCCACCTGGCGATTAATTGCAACTTTCTTGTGACAGCATGACACAGGAGTTCATTAGCCTTCAGGCGAGATCTCTTTCCCGGTCATGGTATTACTCTGAACGCAATTTTCTAACAGCTGTCGTCCTCATTGGCACAGAGGACCCTGGTGAAACCTGGCTGGCTTAAGCAGCGTTCAGGGAGGGGTGCTGGTTGGCAGGTAGGTTCTAGGCAAAACCAAACTGGCGCCGATTTGCAACGGTGTCAGCGTATCAATCTATTCCAGCTGTCATTATAGCAGATTGGCGTCAACAATTTCGTCTAGAAACTTAATTCGACGTATTGAAGATGCTGTCTCATATCAGCTTCAACGAAGAAGAGGCCGGAACAAGTTTTCAAGGGAAGCGAATCACCGGCAAGGGAGGACCACGGGCCAACCTCTGCTCATTATAGCGGTTCGGTAGATGATAAGTTGGCTAGGGCGTCACGGGCTGGTGCATCCCCATTCGCATCACATACGGGTAGGATGCGATACTGTTCGCGCTCCTCGCAGCTGTAATCACGCAGCACCCGGTTGTCCTGGATAAATGCCAGCACATCATCGATGGGGAGTTGGGCAATGGGGCGGCCGATAACC
>JAHEEY010000619.1 GCA_024640485.1 Chloroflexota bacterium
GCTGCCTGGGGGGGTTGAGACAAGTCACATGCCGGCTGTCGATCCAGGATGACGGTGGTTTCAGGATTGAAATCAGCTTGATGTACCCGGGCGATCGCCGCTGTCTCATCTTCAATCAGCTCCCATTGGTAGACCAAACGGGCCAGCGGCAGGGCGCGGCTGCGCCGGTAGACCCAGGCAGCGCCCTGCTGCTGGACCAGCTCCAGGGGCCGTTCGCCGTCGCTGTACTGATCCAGCGGATTGTAAGCGATCACATACTCCGCCCCTAAGATGTCGTATGCCGTTGAGCGGGGATCCGGCACTGAAGATGTGAAGGCGGTGTTGGCGCCAATCTCCAGGGCGTTGTATCCAAAGACGGAGGCCAACCCGACCTGCCCGGCCCCATTTTGGTCAAATATGGACAGCCCCCATGGCAGGACGCGGCTTTCCGTCTCGCCAATGACCGCCCTAGTGTCTCGCCATATGGGATGGGGCTCCATTGACTCAAGCCGGATCAACTTGAAGCCAAAAGTCCAAAGGTCTGTCAGCAACAGCAGCAGCAGCCCAGCGGTGATCCATCCCCGCTTCGCCGGCGCATTGAGAAATGCCCGCAGCAGCAGCAAGCCAATGGCAAAGAAGAAGATGGCGGAGGACCAACCACCGATTTGCAGCCAAAGCCGCCCGCTGGTATCGGTGGGATGCTGCGACGCAAAAATCGCCCCGGTCGCCGCGAGGGCTGCCAGGCCGGCAACCAGCCCAGTGCTGAGCAGTTTGTTCATGAAAACGGTGATATTCCGCCGGCTTTGGGCAATGGCATCTTGCTCCAATCGGCTGACCGTTTCTCCTAACAGCGCGCTGACCGCAAATGTGTACAGGAGCGCGGCCCTCCCCGGCGCCCGGGCCAGCCGAAACAGCGGGATCATCTTGTAGACCAGCGGGAAAAGGATGCCGTAGCTGCCCAAGGCCAACAGCAAGCCCACCAGGATCAATCCCAAGTAGAACCAAGTCCGCCGTGTGGGCTTTCGCAGCGACAGCAGCAGTCCTATGATGGGCAGGACTCCGGCGTAGTAGGTCAGCTCCTCGAAATTGGGAACGCTCCAATAGCCTGCCTTGGTCGGCTCGCCGAAGAAGTCGGGGACTAGCAGCGTGATCAGATGGGCCGGCGGCATGGAAAACGCTGAGGCGAAGTCATAGCTGGCCGAAGCGCTCCTGGAAGAGGCCAGGCTGAACTGAATCAGCGGCAGCAGCTGCACGCCGCTGAGGGCGATGCCCACCAGGCCGGCCAACAGCAGCTGCCCACCGACACGGAACCAGCGCTTGGTGGTGATCCCGAGATAGATCACGTATCCGAACCAGACCAGTCCGATATAAAGCAGGGAGGTGGTATGGCCAGCCAGAATGGCCATGCCGAAGGGAACACCAGACAACAACGCCGGCCAGACGCTATCCCTGGACGCGCTCCAGGCGGCAGCCAGGAGTATCCAGGGCAGCCAGCTGTCGGTAGCCAGCAAGCCGATATGCCCTGCGCCAATTCGGGCTGCCGTGAAGCCGCTGAAAGCGAAAGCAACTGCCGCTAGGGCGGCCCCAGTCCAGCTACCCTTCTGAAAGCGGACAAACAGGAACATGCCTAGTCCAGCCCACCAGACGTGAAAAGCCAGATACCAACTGATGCCGAAATTTACCGGCAGGATGAAAGCCAGCCAGGTAGGCGGGTAGAACATGCCCACCTGAGGATTGGAAAGGAATGGATAGCCGCTGAATTGGCTGGCGTCCCACAAAGGCAGATGCCCCTGACCGAGAGCTTGCCGGGCGAATTCCAGCCAGGGCATGAAAAGACCGCGGACATCATATCCCCCCACCGCCTGTCCTGCCGGGGGGAAGAGGCCATTTGCCATAAAGACGAGCGTCAACACCAATAGCATCAACGGAGCGGACAGGTTCGGGGGGAGTTTTCTCAGCCTTTGCGGCAAATTGGTCAACTTCATGAGACAAGCCTATGTACGACCAAACGTTGACGAGCACCGGTAATTTTGGCAGCGCCTGCTTTGCGCGACCACAATTTGTCGCCATTGGCAAGCTCTACTTCCTCCGGCGAATTCCTGCTCTTGCCTACACCTGCGGAAGCTCTCGACCTAAGCGTAGCACAATTCCGGCAGATTCCTGTGAGCCAGGAAAGAGCATTGCCTGGCGCCCGTCAACTTTACCCATCAGCCAATAAAAAGCAAAACGTGAAACGAGCGTTGCCTCTCGTTTCACGTTTTCTGCTAGACCAGCTTCAGAGCTCAAAGCTGGCAGTGCGATTCTAGTTCAAAAGACTATTGGTCACTTCGCTCCGGGAGCATCGATTCCAAACCGAAGTCGCCGCTGATAACATACGGTTCAACGTTGGCCGGTTGGGCCACTGTCAAGCCAGTGCCCAATTCTGTCACCTTGTAGTTGTCGAAAGCCGCGCCAAACGGTGTATCTCTGGTCCCAGTTTCGTAGGTTGATGCGTAAACACCGAACAGAATCTGATTGTTCGTGGTCGGCCTCGCTTCAGCTACAGTCCCCAGCAGATGATCGTTGACGTAGATTGAAATGTGCGTGGCGGTGCGAACGATGCGCCAACTATTGAAGTTCTGACCATT
>JAHEEY010000174.1 GCA_024640485.1 Chloroflexota bacterium
GGCGGGCACGGAAATCGGCCCGGCGGACGCGCAGCCCCACATCGGTTCCCCAAAATCTGAAAGTGACCGCGTCGCCCGACTCACTGATGTCGGCGCCGTACTCTGGGGAGAAGCGCCAATTGCCCGTGTACTTCTGTGTTGGGGTGTCAGGCCGGGCTAGATGGAACCCGGGCAAGGCGGTATCGACGTCGATGCCAGCTAGAAAAGCTTTCAGCTCGGGCTCAAGCGCTCGGCCGGAGATGGCGAACCCCCATTTGGGGTTGTCCTGGGCCGCAGCCGGCTGCCAATGCTCCAGAAACATGACCCCCATCCAGGGCCATTCAAGCTGCGCTCTGCGCAGCCCCTCGACTGTGCGCTCTATCTGCTCATCTGAACTGGACTGTCCCCAGATAGACGGTTCTCCTTGCCAGGTATCGTCTAGCGCGTTCCAGCCCCAATTCCCTGCCCACACCGCCTTGTGGGCGTCACCGTTCTGGTCCATGGTCTCGCGGAGCAGGATGGCCCGGCTGAAATTGAGCCTGTTCAGCGCGACAGCCCGATCATCAGGTCCGCTGTAGAAGCCGTATGGTTTGCCAGCGGCGATGTCAAAGGAATCGGCCGCGCCGGCATCGTATATTTGCTGAAGGAAGATCGGGTCAGCCAAATTCATGGGGCCCGTCTCGCTGGTGGGGGCTAGAGGCGCGGCAATGATGACGGCATCGGGATCTGCAGATCGGACATCCCGGGCTGCTGCCGTCAGCAGGGCGGCGTACTCGGCAGCGTTGACCGGCTGCCCTCCCCAGTGACTGGTCAAATTAGGCTCATCCCAAATGATGTAATACGCAAGTTCATCGGCATATCGAGCCGCGAACTGTCCCGCCCACCGGGCGAATTCGGCTGGATCAGCTGGGGGGGAGAACTGCGATGAAGGATCGCCGTCCAGCAGGGGGACCAAGATGAACCCATGAGCGGAGGCGGCTTGAATGAGCCGGTCGCTTTCGCGCCAGTCGAACTGCTCGTTGAAATAAAACGACTGCTTTAGATATCGAACCCCAAGTTCCCCAATCCGCTCCAGATTCGCCTCAACCGCATCGTCATCATACTGGTCCAGGCTGACATTAAGCCCCAGGACCGGACCGCCGCCAAACATCGGCTCGGGCAGCCCGTTGATCATCCCCCTATGGGTAAATTGTTGGCGCAAGATGAGGGCGCCCAGTGACAGCAGTGCCGCTGCAGCCAGAGCCAGCAGAAGTACAGTGAGAATTCGCGGTCGCAGGCTGGTAATCTTCATATCGAGCGTTTCGCCACCTGAAAGCTGCAGATCCCTGGATTGCCTAGGGTGAGAGCTGTTGGGCTTGCCTGGTTGAGCATTGCTTTGTGTTCGGCCATCGCAGAATTCGGATGGCATCGGTAAGGCTCCAACCTGAAGCCATACCAAATGCCTGATTCAACTAGGGAATTTCGTCTAACAGCAGCCGTTCGAATTCGCGTGGAATTGGGAGATCCTCATCGTCTGTCGAGTCAGATGGCTCAGTGGGGCTCGACTGGTCTAGAATGGTCCAGGTCGGATGGCTGCTGACCGCATCATCCTGTGTAATACGACGGCTTTCCTGGGTTTCAATGTTGAGCATATACAGGGCGTCGTTAAAGATGAAGGCGATATCCCGTCCATCGGGGCTCCAGGCCATGAACTGCTGTTCTCTGGGGAAGAGACTGTTCTCACCCGCAGGCGGGTAGATTTGGCGGCCGTTGCTGCCGTCCTGATCGATAAGCCACAGCGTGTAGCTGCTCCGCAGACTGTTAAGCGGATCGCTGCTCTTCAAAAAGGCGATCTGGCTGTCAGCCGATCTGGCACCACCGATACCTCTTCGGGCGGGGGTCCAATGCATATGGGACCACATCCCCGATTGTTCCACGAAGCGGCCGGTGAGCCCATTGGTGACGTCAACAACCCAACTGTCAAAGGCCATTTCTTCCGGATCCTGGCTGCTGTGATTCGTAAACGCCAGGAATCTGCCGTCGGCAGACCAGCTCAGGGTGGGTACCCAAACCCAGTCAAGCAGCGTATTGTATTCAGTAAAGCGCTGCAGCTGGATATGCTGCTGGCTGCTTGACGCAGCTTCGGGATCGATCAAGCCCACTTCGTTGGCAAAGCTGTAGGCGATATAGCGTCCCGTGGGTGACCAGGCGTAATTGCCGCCCCACCAGCCATAGGTTGCTGGATATGCTTCCACAACTTGTTCCGGTTCAAATGGCATCTCAGGATCTGCGGATAAACCGCCAATCCATAGATCATTGTTTGCCTCCCAACCTGGGGGCAGGCTGGTGGAGTTCGCCGTTGTGAACGCGATCTGATTGTCCTGGCTGGGATTCCAACCGGCCCAGAGGACATTGCGTATGTCGAGTTCCCGGGGTTCGGACAGCCGCTCGGTGCCGATAATCCAAAGGCTGTTGTTGAAACTGCTGGTGTCAGTGGTGATCCGGGTGTAGAGCAAATTTCTGCCGTCGGGAGAGAGCGAAAAGACCCTTCCGTCCAGCCGTCCGCCGCTGTTCAGCTGTTCCGGGAATGCCGTCAAACCGCGCAGGACGACCGCGGTGCCGTCGCTGATATATGCCAGAATGCCGTTGAAGGAGAAATTACTGCCGGAAGAGCCGATGCCGATCATGACGATCTCATCTTGTGCCGCCTCTATCATCGCGACTTGAGTTACCCAGCGCTCCGATTCAAGCCCATCCCGATAAACGATGCGGATAGTTTCCTCTTGAAGGCCTTCTTGGCCTCCCTGAACGATGATAGGAGGCGCATCCGCTCCCATGGATTCGTTGCGCACGATTTTGCGTTCAAAGGGGATGCTCTTGAGCAAGGTGTCAGTTTCTTCGACCACACGAACAACCAAGATAGTCTGCTCGTCGACGAGTGGGGTGAACAAGGGTGGGGTGACTTCATCCGCTTCGCTGAGCTCGATGCCCGCCTCGACGAGGAGTTCTCGGACCGTGGTAGAATCACTGGTCAAGCTGTGGCTCTGGCCGTCAACCATCAGGTGAACAGTCCTGGGTCCAGAAGCGCTGCTGTCAGGCAGCGTGGTTGTACAGCTGGACAGCAGCAGGAAGGTAACGATCAACAAGCCGCAGATGATCAAAGCTCTCGCAAAACCCGCTGCTTGTCGGCACCATCTTGTCAAATTGAGCACAATCTCAGGCCTGCAGCCAGAACTTGCTTACGTCGGGCGATAAAGCATTCCCCACCAGCGTTATAAGTTCCGAGTCAATCAATTCCTTTACCGCGTGAAATACCGCGGCAGTGGGGTAACGGGCAAAATTTACGTTGGTGTTGCCGCTGCGCCGGGCGACTTGATTGAGGAACTCTTCAACGCTCTGCCCGCTGTTGTTGAAATGGGCCAGCCAGAACACCCGGTTGAGCGTAGCGCCGAGTTCTGCGGGCAGCCCCTTCGCCAGTCGTTTCTTGGTCTTGCGGTCCAGATTGATTCCCAATGTAGACAGGACAGCATAGTTCCAACGCTCCGCTTGTGCCTGAGTGAGGAGTTTTCCGTTTTGTTGTATTTGTTGATAGAAACCGCTTAATTCGATAGTTTGATTCATTGTGCCTCCGCTTTCCGATGTTGTACCTCGGCTGTTTTGTGCAGTCAAGGGTTGCATGCCTCTCCAAAGTGGCCTGGTTCAGACGTTCCGAACCATGGTCAAATCAGTAAAAAATCATAAACCGTTAACACTGGACAAAATATCCAGCGAAATATTGGCGATCTTGAGGTAGTTTTGATATACTTTCTCGTTGGCATCTCTATTGGCAATAAGATGCCTACCCTGAATGCCTAAGATAAATTTCATGGTAGAAAATTTTCCCTCAATTCCGAGGGGTTTACAAGTTGAGGAATAAGAGAATGTCTGATCGAATAAGTATTGTTGCTGAGCCTCGCGCTGTGGTGGGCAAAAAGGTGAAACAGCTGCGGCAACAGGGGTGGATACCAGCCGTAGTTTATGGCCAAGGCACGCCAGTAAATATCAAGGTCGAGAATGCCCCGCTGCGACGTGCGCTGCGAAAAGCTGGTGCCAATGACCTGCTGGATGTGGTATTGGGTGACTCGAATTACACTGTGTTGGCACGTGAAGTTCAGAGACATGTGACTCGCGGCGATTTGATCCATGTCGATTTCCTTGAAGTTGACCTGAAGGTCACCATCTCCGCCGAGGCACAACTTGTCGCGGTTGGCAGCTCTGGCCTGGTCTCAGAAGGTGTCGCTGTTTTGGCGCTGCGAGCAGTTGAGATTGAATGTCTGCCAGAAGCATTGGTCGACCAGCTTGAAGTAGACCTCAGCCTGATCGACTCCGTTGACGGCGTGCTTCATGTCGCTGACTTGGTTCCGCCCAAGGGTGTCATCATCAACACCGACCCCGAAACAGTGGTGGCTCGTTTTGAGCGCTTCCGTGAAGAGGTTGCTGAAACTGAAGAGGATGAATACGAAGCTGCAGCCGACTCAGTGGAAGTCATCAGAAAAGAGCGAGAAGACGAATTCGAGGACTAAACCTCCGAACTTCGCAATCGAAAGCTTACAAAGGCTGGAACCTAGTTCCAGCCTTTTTTGTTACCAAGCCTCAGCGGTACTTCCTGCCCGTTTTCGCACCACCAGATGGACCGAGTTACAATTTCTGCTATGAACTATTGGATCCAAAGAGCATCACTGATCCTGATCTTACTGGTCGCTGCCGCGCTTCGAATGAGTGGGATCGATTGGGACAATTACGATCATCACCATCCTGATGAACGGTACATAACCTGGGTTGCTACCACGATTGAATGGCCTGATGATTGGTCTACTGCTTTTTCGCCGACTGATTCAACTTTTAATCCCTACTTCTGGCCTAAAGATGCCGCCAGCGACGGCATTGAGGTGCTGAAGGACGAACCACGGAAGTATGCTTATGGGCATTTGCCTCTCTACTTAGGCACTGCCGCGACCAGGCTTGCCGAAAGGGCTGGGGAGACCTGGGCTCCCCTGTTGCCTTCCAGCTGGCTGTTTACAACCGATGTGCTCAATGCCACAGATCTGGTTGAGTACCGGCATCTGACAGCGGTCGCCCGGTTGCTGACTGCTTTGGTGGATGTTGGTACGGTTTGGCTTATCTTCCTGTTGGGGCGCCACCTGTACGGCCCTGCGGTCGGCCTGCTCGCCTCGTCGTTCCTGGCGCTTAATGTGATGCATGTGCAGCTGTCACATTTTTTCACTGCAGATCCTTACATGACCTTCTTCGTGGTCGCTTCCGTCTACCTGATGGTCAGGGGGGTCGTCCCAAAGCGTGGGAGCGTCGAGGGGTCTTTGTCCTCACGGCGATCGCTGCTCTTCCTCCATCTGGCCGCCGCCGCCGCCGGGCTGGCTGTGGGCTCGAAATTCGCCGCAATTCTGCTGGTGCTGCCGCTGCTGGCGGCTGTATATCTGAGCGTCAAAAGGCGGCTGGGGTGGACATTGCTTACCCTTGGGGCCACGTTGGCCCTAGCCTTCATCATAACCAACCCGTTCGCGCTGCTGGACAACTCGTGCGAGGTGGTGACACCTTCAGCTGTCATCGGGCCAATTTCAATCCCGGCGATCAATTGGGGCTCTTGCTTCCTGGACAATATCGGCACCCAGGGAGCCATGGTCCGCGGTGACCTTGACCTGCCTTTCACCCGGCAGTACCGGGGAACGGCGCCGTTTCTATACTTCGCTGAAATGCAGCTTCGCTGGGGCATGGGGCCGATCCTGGGGCTGCTGGCTTTCCTCGGGTTTGGCTGGATAGCATGGCAGACCATGCGCCGCCTTGATCTCAGGAGATGGCGGCTTGGCGTGGCGGCAGTGGCTGCCGAGGCTGAACCTGGATCTGTGATCTTGCTTGCCTGGGCACTCCCCTTCTTTCTGTCAACCGGCAGTTTTTATGTCAAGTTCATGCGCTACCTGATGCCTTTGACACCATTTCTGATGCTGTTTGCGGCAGCAATGTTGTGGCAGTGGCGTCAGCAGCGATGGCGATCTGCGGTAGTCGGGTTGGCCCTGATTGCCACAGCCCTTTATGCCCTCAGTTTCGTCAATATGTATCAAACGGCGCATCCGTGGGCGGCTGCTTCCCAATGGATTTACGCCAATGTCAGCCCGGGGGCAACGATCCTGAGCGAGCAGTGGGATGATGCCTTACCAGTCTCATTGCTAGTCGACGGCCAGAGCAGGCGTCGTTCTGAGTTCCAAGATATGCAGCTCACCTGGCTGAGCAAAACCGCTGATCACGATGATGCCGCCAAGCTGGACGCGAATCTGGAGCGGTTGGCAGCCGCTGACTATCTGACCGTAGTCTCGAACCGGATCTATGGTGTCGTACCCCGGCTTCCTGATGAATACCCCATTTCCAGCCAATACCATCAGCTGCTGTTCGATGGTGCGTTAGGTTATGAAGCGGCGGCTGTCTTCGGCCGATTCCCTAATGTGGGGAACTTCGCCATGAAGCCAGACTATTTTGAGTGGCCAGGACTGCGGCCGCCGTCTCTGGTAGAGCGGTTTCTGGACGGCACCCCCGGAGTAAATTGGGGCAGGGTAGATGAGAGCTTCACAGTGTATGATCAGCCGTTGACCATCCTGTTCGAGAACGTGGGCAAGAAGAGCGCCGAAGAGATGAGGCTGTTGTTTGCCGTTGACTAGTCGGCCCCAAAGCATGTTCAAACGAGATCGACTTGATCTGTTGGCCTTGCTTTGGGTTTATCTGGCCCGCGAGCGCTTCTCACACAAAAAACGACCACCATTGTATCGTTACCATGGTGGTCATTTCTTCTTTGAACTCCATCCCAAACAAAGGCTCCTAAAGAGTACTCAATTGAGTGATACCTTTCATCACGTTTGTGACAGAAATCGGACATGAATCCGACAACCGCTGGCCTACGTGTGAGCCAAACAGAAGCCAAACAGTACTGACCAGAAGCGAAGGCATTACCCAAAGCACATTGGCGCTACCATATGGATTGCGTATACTTGCTCAAATTTTCCCGGCAGATGAAGACCCAGCATCAATGCTTACAATGAACATGAAAATCGATGAGATCAATTCTGATCTGCTGAGGCAGACGCTCAACGGCTGGCAGCAGGGCCAACCTGTCCCAGACATTTGGGCGGGGCTCACGATGCTGGCAGCTGATGGCCATCGTTCCTTGGCTCAGATTGGCATCGCCCTACATGATCAGCTTTCCAACATGGTCCTGGAAAGCCTGAATCATCAAAGAGCGGCGGAAGGATTCTCAGCAGAAATCCAATATCCAAATACACGTTCAGATCTACTATCCAGTCTGGCAGCCGATTTTACTCATGGTAATCGCGAATTGGAAGCGTGGAGTGCCGTGTACAGCCGCTATTTTTCGACTGTTTCGCTTTCGGTAAACGAAATGTCTTCCGCCATTCCAGTGACGAATCGCCAGCTCAGCCGGAGGCTGAACCTTGGTTTGGGGCGAATGGTCGATCTGCTGCAGCGTGAGGAGTTGGCATACCGCCAACAGTTTAGGGCCGCCCATCAGCATCGGCATTTACCTGGACATAGTCTGTATCATCTTTTCGGTGTCACCGAGTCGGTCAAATTGGTTGCTGAGCTGCTCAGAGATGAAAAGGTATCCTTTGTCAGTATCGAAGGCATCGGAGGAATTGGAAAAACCACCCTGGCTAATGCTGTCGCCAGCCAGATGGCAACCAGCGGTGACTGGGATGATATCCTCTGGATCAGCGCTCGCCATCAATGGCTGACCGAGCATGGAGAGATGCGTGCCGACGATCAAAGCGCGCGAAGTCTGTATGAAATCCTCGCCAAAATGGCAGAGCAGCTGGGCCTTACCCATCTGGCAGGCTTGACTTCACAAGATAAGCTTCTCGAGATGCGCAAGCTGCTTCTCACCTCGCCCTATCTAGTTGTTATCGACAATCTGGAAACGGTTGATGATGTGCGGGAACTTCTGCCGTCACTAATGCCGCTGGCGGGAGCAACGCGATTTCTGTTTACCAGCCGGCAATCCATGGCTCCTTTCGGGCATGTTCATGTGATTCCAGTAAAGGCGTTATCACTTGGGGACAGCCGGGGATTATTGGAAAGTGAACTACGCCGGCAAGGTCGACTCCCAAACATATCTGATGAGCTCATGACTCAGCTCTACCAGACCATAGGCGGTTTGCCCCTGGCGATCAAGCTTACCGCCGCTCAAATGCGGCATCTTCCTTTGACTGAAATCGTGGCCCAGCTCAAGCGTGCCACACGTGATGTTCCCGGCCGTTTGTACACGTACATATATCGTCGGTCCTGGCAGATGTTGGATGATATGGGCCGGCAGCTTCTACTTGATCTGCTGGATATTTCTTCGTTAGGCGAATCTCTTGACTGGCTGAAAATGATGAGCGCGTTGCCTGACGATCTATTTGAGAAGGCACTATCCCAACTGTTAGATCACTCGCTCCTGGAGATGAATTCCGAAGCAGGTGAAACCAAATATTGGCTTCACCGATTGACGGTCACCTTCCTGCACACGGAAATCCTATCCGATTGGGGTAGTGGGGTATGACTTTGTGGACAGGGCAAGAGGCTGCGTCGAGACTCCCTGTTGAGCCCCGCTGGCGCAGCTATTATGAAGAGCAGCTGGCCGGGCGGCTGAGGCGGGCGATTGAGCATGTTCGCAGCCGGCCTTCTGCCGAGTTGAAGCCTCATTTTCACAGTCTGCTGACATTGATAGAACGGAGCCGTTCCCGGCCTGCGCTGGGGCCGCTGGCGGCTGATCTGATTAGTGAGCTGCATCCCATGCCGCTCAATTGGGGCGAGTGGGCGGAGTGGCTTCAGACATTGCGGTTTGGTGTGCTGTTGAATGAACGGCTGAACAGGCCAGGACAGCAAGCGTCTCTGATGGCCGATCTATCCAGACTGCTTTTTGAGCTAGGGCGGTCTGAGGAAGCCATGGCTCTGGCAGAGAAAACGGTGGCCTTCTCTCGGGAGCGCGGC
>JAHEEY010000620.1 GCA_024640485.1 Chloroflexota bacterium
AAGAACTCACAGGCGCTGGCGCAATCTTGCCCTACCAGCACCACCAGGTCTCCATGGTATCGGAGATCTTCTGCCGGCAGGTAGAAATGATCCTCGTAATCAGGATTGAAGTAAAACTCACCGCGATCTTCGTCATAGCCGCCGCTGTTGCCCAACACCAAAGGCTGGTCAAAGAAATACGCTGCCATCTGGTCCGCCAGGAATCCGCGGCCGCCGCCGTTTTGACGCATGTCGACGATCAGCGCCGACACGTCATTGTCATTCATCGCCTGCAGCATCCGTTCCCACAGCTGGACGGTGAGGACGGCGTTGTCGGAGAAGCTGAAAATCTGGACGTAGCCGATGCCGTTGTCCAGCAGCTCATATTCCACCGGCAGCTCAAAGCCATCCCTGTCGCCGTCCTTGAACCAGAAGTTCAAGCTGTCCACTTCCTGCACGGCGGTTATCTTCGCGGTTTCTGGTGCTGAGCTGCCTGGGTTAAGGAACTGAATCTCCAGCTCTTGTCCAGCGGAAAAGCGCATGGCAAACAGCAGCTGATCATGCCGCTTGTGGTGCGGCGTGCTGTAAGGCCCAAAATAGGAGACCGTATCGCTGATGTATTGGGTGATGTCGATGCCGTCGATCGTCTGGATCTCAGCCCCGAATTCAATCCCTGCCTGATCAGCCGGCCCTCCGGCCAGCAGGAAACTGACCACCGCCCGGCCGTCTTCCAGTTCGCCGATAGCGGCGCCGATGCCGTCGCCGGCAGCAGCCCAAAAATCTTCGGTGACAAATGGGCCGCTGACATGCCCATCCGGGATCATCCAGGAAAAGTCGCGCAGCGCCCTTCGGTACAGGGTGGCATCAGAGTTCTGGTCCGCCTCCTGGAAGCGAGGGAGGAAGGTTTCATAAAGCTGGTCCCAATCCACCCCTTTGTATTCGGTAAAGGCGTACTCTAGGCGCATCTGATCCACCAGGCTTTCAAACGCCTCGGTGTAGCTCAGCTGGGAGTAATCATCCAGGGCGGCCCCTTCCGGCTCGACCAGATCGATCTGCTGGTGACGGCCGCGATCAAAGGTGAACGGCTCTACATCCAGGTCCACAACAGTGTACCCTTGAGGCAATAGGACGATGGGATCATCATCGGTGAACAGCAGCCCGTCCTCGCCGAACCCTTCCGGGAACCCCTGCTGGTCATCGGGTGCATAAACCAGGAATTTCCCGCCGACGATCTCCCGTTCCAAATCGGCGTCTTCGCTGACCCGAGTAGAAGCATAGGCTGTCGACCAGCCGCCGCCGAAAAGATCGCGCTCTTCCAAGAAAGGATCGCCAAAGGTGTTGGTCCAATAGGCCACCGCGTATATCTGCACGCCCAAATCCGAGTTGCTGTCGTGGTCTACGTCTCGGAAACTGCCCTGTGGCTCGATCGGCAGCGAGATACTATAAGAGAACGGAGAGGTGAAGAAATCTGAGGTGATCTGTCCCAGCGTTTGGGATTCGACCGGCATCAAGAACTCTTCATTCCGATCCACAAAGCCGGCTTGATCCTCCAGAATGACCACTGGGGCGGCAACGCCCAAGGTGAAGAACGGATGGGTGTAGGTCACCAGGCCGGTGATATTGACCACGCCGCCGGCATCGGTGCTGAGCGCTTCGGCAGCGGCAGGAAGTGCCGCGGTGGGCTCCTGGGTCGGGACCGGGATTGGGGTTGGCGCGGCGGCTTCCTGGGTGGCTTCGACGACGGCAGTGGGTACGGCTGTCGCCGATGCAGCAGGTGCGTTTGTCGCCGCCGGTTCCGCAGTGGCAGCCGGCTCCAGTTTGCTGCATCCCCCAAGGATCAAACCACTGATCACAATAACGAGGTATATCGTCTTGAGTTTCATATCCGTTTCCTTGCTCCCAGGCCGGGAGATCGCTTAGTTCGGGTGGTAACCGCTGTGCCGCCTGGCCGACGCCAGGGTCGCGCAGAGAGCAATACTGCGAGGATCGCAGCCCACCCATTTACCCGTTCATTTTACCGTGAAACATCAGATCGGAAACAAGAAGTAAACCAAGGCTCATTTTCTGAGCAAGCTGCGCGGCGGATAGCAACCGCCCATTACCGGCTGATTTCGCCTGTAAAGCGGCGAGCATAGCTCTCCCAGGCCCAATTCGAGCAGCCATCCATTGATCACCGATTCATCGTAATGGGACTGTGTCATTCATGATTTCGGCGTGACAATGGGGGAGTTTTGGGTAAGAATATCCGGAATACCGAGCGTTCTCAGCGGCTGGAAAGGGGATCATTACCTCTTGCAGGAGCGGCTGCCCGGCAATATGGCTCAGGCACAGATCGGGGCGTCTGATATCGCTCATCAAAAGTGGTCAATCTTGGAACAAATAATCGGATTAGTTGCGGGAGCGGGGCCGTATGCCGGGATGGATCTGTTTGCAAAGATCCTGGGGCAGACGCAGGCCGTCTTTGACCAGGATCATCTGTCGGTGATCAGCCTGTCGGCGCCGTCGAAATTGGCGGACCGGACCCAATTTTTGATGGGCGAGACCACGGAGAATCCGGGCTATGCCATCGCGGCGCAGCTGGCTCAGTTGGAACGCGCCGGCGCTGCTGTGGCAGGCA
>JAHEEY010000621.1 GCA_024640485.1 Chloroflexota bacterium
GCTCCTTGCCCAGCCAATAGGCGGCGGCAATCTATCGTTATCCAGTGAGATGTGACCGACAACGCGCTCGACGGTAGGATGTCCCCCACCGATCAGAAGACCGGCACAAACTATCATTGCGTATAGCGATTTAGAGATCCATTTTTTAGGCAAACCCAAACAAAAAAGAAAGTCTATGGCAGCGTTTGGCGCGTCTGGGCCATCAGGCTGTTGACGAAGTTGATCTCATCGAGGTTGACGGTGTGGCCCATGTTGGGGTAGAGCTTACTGGTGACCTCGGCGCCCAGCTGGCGGAAGACGTCGGCGCTGTGGAGCACTCTTTCTTTAGGGATGTGGAAGTCGATGTCGCTGCAGCCCAGAAAGACCGGGGTGCCCTCCATGCTGCCGGGGTAATCCCTGGGGGCATCGTCGGGGCCGATGAGGCCGCCGCTGAGGGCGGCGACACCGCCGTAGCGGCGGGCATGGCGGGCGGCGAATTCCAGCGCCAGGCAGGCGCCCTGGGAGAAGCCCAGCAGGATGATCCGATCCGCCGGGATGCCGGCGGCAGTGATCCGGTCGACCAGGCTGCCGATGGCGGCGATGCCGGAGCTGATGCCGGGCTCGTTGACCGGGATGGGCGAGAGGAAGCTGGTGGGGTACCAGGTTCCTCCGCTGGCCTGGGGGGCCAGGAAGGCGAAGCCGCCGGCGCTGAATTCATCGGACAGGGTCAAGATGTCGGCGGCGGAAGCGCCGCGGCCGTGGACCAGGATCATCGCCGCTTCGGCGTTTTCAAGGGGAACGCCGCTGGCCAGGACGGGCTGGTTCTGATGGGGGCCGTTGAAGCTCATATTGTTTCCTTGGGCGGCTGCCAGGGGGCGGCGGTCAGCGGGGTGAGGCTGTTGGCAATGGTGGCACGGTGCTGTTCCAGCCAGGGGGGCAGCTGCAGAGCGGTGCCCAGGTTGGGCTCATCTTCGTCGATCAGGAAGCCGGGGCCGGCAGTGGCGATCTCGACGATATGGCCGTCGGGGTCGTTGGTGTAGATGCTCTTGAAGTAGATGCGGTCCATCACCGGGGAGACGCGCATACCGGCTTTTACCAGCCGCTCCCGGAAGACCAGCTGGGTCTCTTCGTCAGGCACCGAAAAAGCGAAATGATGGGTCTGCCCGGCACCCATGCGCACCCGGTGGTACCGTTCATTGTCACTGTCCCGTTCGAAGTAGGTGATCAGGGAGCCGGGGCGGCCGCCGTCAACCCCCCAATACCAATGGGCAGAGGTGGGATCGTCGAAGTTGGAGGTCATTTTCACCCGGGGCATCCCCAGGATGCCGCCGAAGAAGTCGTCGGTGCGCTGGATGCTGCTGCCGATGGCGGTGATATGGTGCATGCCGTGATTGAGAGCCATACCGGCAGTGATCTCAGCTACCGGCTGAGGCCATTGGGCTGCTTTGATGCGTTCCTCGTCCCGGTTGCGCACCACCATCTCTGCCGGCGGCTCCCGGTAGGCGGTCCCCAGGGCATCGGCAGGCTCGTCGACGGCGAAGCCGGGCCCCAGGGTGGCGATCTCCAGGATGGTGCCGTCGGGATCGCGGAAGTAGATGGAGGTGAAGTAGTGGCGGTCCAGGGGGCCGTTTACCGGGATGCCCAGGTCGGTCAGCCGCCGCTTCCACATCAACAAGCCGTCGGTGTCGGCCACGGTGAGGGCCAAATGGTGGGTGCCGCCGATGCCGGGGCGCCCTTGAGGGGACTGCTTCCATTCGAAGAAGGTGACCGCGCTGCCGGGAGAGCCGCTGCTGTCGCCGTAGTACAGGTGGTAGGCACCGGGATCATCGAAATTGACCGTCTGTTTCACCAGACGGAGGCCGAGGACCTTGGTGTAGAAATCTACATTGGCCTGGGCGTTATTGGTCACCAGGGTAATATGGTGTAATCCTGTTATCGACATCAGCTTCTCCTCGTCTACTTTCTATCCCCAGGGATTGTCCATCGTCTGTATGAGGATGGGCCTCCCTATTTTTATATTGGAACGCCGGCTGATCAGCCACATCACCAGTTCGGCGATATCTTCCGGGTACAGGCATTTGCCGTGATCCAGCCCGGCGGCGTTTTCGGACATCTCGGTGATGACCATGCCTGGGCAGATGGTGTCCACCCGGATGCCCAGCTCCTGATTTTCCCGCTGAATATACTCGCCCAGGGCGTTGAGCCCGTGTTTGGAAACGCCGTAGGCGCCGTTTCCCGGGTAATGCTCCATGGCGGACTCGGAGCTGATGTTGATGATGTGCCCGCTTTTAGCCTGGCGCATCCCCGGCAGCACTGCCCGGCTCATCAGAAAGGGGCCGCGCAGGTTGACCGCCATCACCCGGTCCCAATCGGCCACGCTGTGCTGGTGAATCGGCCCGCCGCCGCCGATGCCGGCGTTATTGACCAGGTAGTCGACCGCCCCGAAACGGTCATGGGCGGCTGCCGCCACCCGGGCGACGTCCTCTTCATTGGAGACATCTGCCGGCATCGCCAGCACGGTGCCCCCTTCGGCTTGGATGTGGGTAACGGTGTTTTCCAGGGAGCTGGGGCGGCGTCCGCAGATCAGCAGTGAGACTCCTTGGTGGGCCATCGCCAG
>JAHEEY010000622.1 GCA_024640485.1 Chloroflexota bacterium
TGGGCTCGGCCACCGACATCAACGGCCTGATTATCGGCCGGGCGGTGACCGGCTTCGCCGCCGGCACCTGGGTGCTGCTGGTGGCATTGTTCAGCAGTTTGTTTCCGCCAAAAGAGGCGGTGCGGGCCACGGCGATGCTCACGCTGGTGAACTCAATCAGCCGGATGATCGCCACCGGGCTGACCGGCAGCCTGAACGAATGGGGGGGCTACGTGCTGCCGTTCACGCTGTCAGTCGGCGTAGCCGGATTGGCGATGGTGCTGGTGCTTCCGGGCAGAGAAGTGAGGCGCCCGCCCAAGGTGCCGGTGCTGGCCGAAATCGGCAGGTTGATCAGCCGGCGAGACGTCCTGCTGCCGGCAGGGTTGAACGCGGTGACCCAATATGCCGCCTGGGCGGCGACGTTTGGCTTCTTCCCCATTCTGGCCCGAGATCTGGGTGCTGACGATGTGACCTTGAGCATCCTGATGAGCATGAATATCGGGATCATTCTCCTGGGAAACCTGGCAGTGACCACGCTGGTGGACCGCATCGGCTCTCAGCGGATGGTGGCCATCGGCTTTGTCCTGCAGGCATTGGGAATCGGTATCGCCGCCGCTGCCGGTGAACTGTGGCTGGTCTTCGCGGCCCAGGTGTGCATGGGGCTTGCCGGGGGCATCGCCTATCCAGTATTGATGGGGATGAGCATCCAATTTGTGGAAGAGGGGCAGCGGACCACGGCGATGGGGCTGCACCAGGCAGTTTACGCCATCGGTATGTTCGCCGGGCCGTGGGCCAGCGGCATTTTGGCAGACGCCATCGGGCTGCAGCCTATGTTTGGGGTGACCGCGGCGGCAGTGCTGATTATTGGCCTAGCGGGCACCCGGTTCCTGCGGGAGAGTGCGCCGGCTATGGTGGAAGAGCCTCATGGATGAGCAGTTGACGGCATTGGGCATCAAGGAAATCGCGTCACACGGGGTTGAATGTGGTCGCGGAAACATCGTCGGTATTCAGGCGTTCATGAATAGTGCTGACTACCGTACCAAGATGACATTCCACAACAAACTAGATGGCTATTTGAGAGCCGCCCAAGAGCAAGGGTGGATTAATGAAAAGACGGTGGTCGTCTTCCCTGAGTACATCGGTACCTGGCTGGTGGCCGCCGGTGAGCAGGATGGTTTGTACCAGGCCGATTCTGTGGAACAAGCGATGCAGCTGATGGTAAGGGGCAACCTACTGCGGTTTGTGGGCTCAATCATCTTCGCAAAAGGAAGTGACAGAGTTAAGGATGCTCTATTCCGGATGAAAGCCGAGAAGATGGCGGCATGGTATGAACAGACCTTTTCAGCCCTGGCTCACAAGTATGGCGCCACTATCGTTGCCGGATCGATTGTGCTGCCTCAGCCGTCTCTTGAAGCAGGCAAGTTGGTATGCGGCAAGGGGCCGCTACAGAATGTCACCGCTGTATACAAGCCCGACGGGACGGCGCATGCCGAATTGGTGGTCAAGGTCTATCCCATTGTCGACGAGCTGTCTTTTACCAGCGGCGGCTCCAACGAGGCGCTGCCGGTATTTGAGACCCCTGCCGGGCGGCTGGCGGTATTAATCTGCGCCGATTCCTGGTACCCGGCACCCTACGAGGCGCTCAAGCACCAATTCCCCGACCTAGTTGTCGTGCCCAACAATTTGATGCCGGCAGGGTGTTGGGACCAGCCCTGGCAGGGATACAATCCCGGCCCAATGCCGGCCGATGTGGACCCTGCGGACGTGGGCCGGCTCAAAGAAGGGGAAGCGTGGCTGAAATACGCCCTAGGTGGTAGGCTGGCGGCCTGCGGCGCGTCTGCCGGCATGCACGTATTCTTCCGTGGAAACGTCTGGGATCTCAGTTCAGAAGGGCGCATGATTTCGATCAGCGGCGGTACGGTCAAGCAGTCTGCCGACGTCGATGGGGCGGCCCTGGTAAACTTGTGGCTGCCGGCAGCATAAAGCGGGTCAGGCCGCCCAGTGAGTCGTCGTAATCGTTTATGGCGTCAGGGAGTTTGATGTAGTGCAGCAAGAAACCGAGAAACGAAATATCTGCCCGCAGTGCCAGCAGCAAATGGTGTACTCGCCCGACGGCAGCCGGCTGGTGTGCGAGCGATGCCAGACGACGCTGGCAGTCAGCCGGCGGCGGCGTACGCCCTCGGAAATCGGCCAGGACCAGCTGTTCACCCCTTTCGCCGGCGAATCGGCAGCCAAATTCAGGGGCAGCGCCCGGGGGCTGCTGGTGCAGGGTATCGCCTCCGTAAAGTCCCGCGATTTGGATGAGGCGTACTTCTACCTGGAGTGGGTGCTGCGAACAGATTGCAGCGAGCGGGAACAGGCAGAGGCGTGGCTCTGGCTGAGCGACGTCTACGAAGAGAGAGATGAGCAGCGCGAATGCCTAGCTTATTCGCTGGCAATTGATTCCACCAATGGGATCGCCCGCCGAAAGATGGCGGTCCTGGACGGCAGGCTCGATCCGGACGAGATCGTCAACCCTGAGAAATTGGCTCCTGACGATCCCAATGACAGTCGTGAAGCCCGGGTGGCACAGTTTCAATGCCCACAGTGCAGCGGGCGTATGCAGTTCGCCCCAGAC
>JAHEEY010000623.1 GCA_024640485.1 Chloroflexota bacterium
GGCTGCTGGTTGATGTCGGGCAGGCGCTGGCCTTTTCCATCATCGGCGGCGGATTGTGGCTCTATCACCGTAGGGTGATGATGGGCGACGCCCGCCTCAGCGACCAGGCCTCCGCCAACCGGACCTCATCCCTGCGTCTGGTCCTGGTTGAGTCCGGCAGCCGGGTTCCCTGGGACGAGCTGGCCCAGGAAATTCAAGACAAGTTCCCGGAGGCGATGGTCAGCCGCATCGCTGCCGGCTCAGAAGCTGGACAGGCGCCCGCGGAGGAGGATGCCCAGCTGTTGGCGCAGGCATCGATTGTCCTGGCCCCGCTGAGCCTGAACGCCGAGACCAACGGTCAAACAAACCTGTGGGCGGCATTGAGTCAGAGCCATGCCATGAAACTGCTGATCCCCGGGCAGCCGGAAATGGAAGAAGGATGGGCCTGGATTGGCGTCGACCATTCTGACAGCAAGCAGCTGCTGAAACAGACGGTTTTGGCGATCAAGCAGTCGTCCGCTGGACAGCCGATTACGCCGGCAGGATCGATGGGCATTGGCACTATTTTGGCGATTATCGCCGGGGTGCTGTTCCTAATGTCAGTGATCATTCCTTTGATGAGCTACTTGTTCGAGACGCTGTTCCGCTGACACCCATGCCAACAGGCGACGCTTCCCAAGAGGCGCAGTCTGCATTTGACAAAAGCGAGGTTGTCATCTATTATTTTTCCTACCTATACGAAATCTCTATTTGTTAGGGAAGGAGTGGCTTTATGAGTGACAACAAACAACCTGACCTGTTCCCAGGCGGCGCCCTGCAGTCTGAGGAAAGCAGCGATGCCAACGCGTTCAATAAAAACGCATCCATCCAGGCGGCCCTGGGCCTGTTCGAACAGCACATGCAGGATAAAGGGTTTTCCTTCAATACGGTGAAAGCATTCGCCAGTGATATCCGGCTGCTGGCCAAATATCTGGGGGTGGGACAGCCAGTTGGCGGGATCGGCACCAAGAATTTGAACGATTTCCTCAGCTGGCTGAGGTATGAACGCGGCGTCCCCTGCAGCGACAAATCCTACGCCCGCCGGGTAACTACCATCAAAGTGTTTTTCGGCTGGCTCCATGAGACCGGCGTACTGGCCACCAACCCCTCTGCCGCGGTGATCCAGTTGACCGCCAAGAGCCCCCTACCGACCTTGCCCACCCCGGAATCAATTGAAAAAGCATTGGCGGTCACCCAGGCGTGGCGCGTGGGAGATGAGCAGCGCAAGCCCGATGCCCGCCCCCATCTGCTGCTCTCTCTGCTGTACCAAACCGGCGTCAAGAAAAGCGAAGCGATGAATATCGTCCCCAACCACATCGATCAGCAGAACCCGGAGCAGCCGATCTTGTTCATCCGTTATGCCAATCCACGGCTGCGCAACAAAGAGCGCAAACTGCCGCTGACACCGGAATGGCTGGAAATTATGGCGGAGTACCTCTCCCAATATCAGGTGACCGACACCCTCTTCACCTGCACCCCCCGCAACCTGGAATACATCCTCTCGGACGTAGCTGAAGAGGCCGGGCTGGAGAAGGGCATGCTCTCGTTCGAAAACCTCCGTTGGGCAGCGGCGCTCAAGGATTGGGAGGCCAAGGTCGAACCCGATGAGGTGCGCCAGAAACTCGGCCTGTCAAAGATCACCTGGCGAGAGACCAAAGCCAAGTTGGAACGGCTGCTCAGCGCTCAGAGCGAAGCGTCTTCCGCTGAGTAGGCATCAAGGCGTGCATTCAGCGAGTTTACGGAGCCTGGCAGAGGGAACTCTTCTGCCAGGCTCTTTTTCTCTCCGGGATCCAGGGCTCCCCGGGACCATACATCCCGCCGCCAACGGTGATGAAAACACCGCCCCTGAAAATTGAAATTGGCACCGATTTGTAATGTTGTCGTAATATTTTTGAGCTACCCTTCTGCTGGAAGTGACTATGAATGAATCGACAATTCTGCTGGTTGAAGATGAACCAACATTGCGTGAAGTGGTGGGGTTGTACCTGACCCGAGCCGGCTTTAAGGTAACTAGTGCCGCTGACGGCAAAGAAGCGCTGCGGCTGATGGAGCAATCTCTTCCCGATTTGCTGGTGCTGGATTTGATGCTGCCGGAAGTAGACGGGTTTGAGATCACCAGCTGGCTGCGGAACCGCAGCGAGCTGCCCATCATTATGATCACCGCCCGGCGGGATATCACGGATCGCATTGCCGGCCTGGAAATGGGTGCTGACGATTACGTGGTCAAGCCGTTCAGCCCGCAAGAGCTGGTCAGCCGGGTGCGGGCGGTCCTGCGCCGCACATCGGGCCGATTCGCCCAGCCCAGGCAGCGCCCTATCGAATATGATCAGTTCAGCATCGACCCCAACGGCCGGGTCGTGTCTATCGACGGGCAGGAAATCAGCCTGACCATGACCGAATTCGACCTGCTGTGGACCTTGGCCAGTCACCCCCGGCAGGTATTCAATCGGGACCAACTGCTGGACCAGGTATGGGGAAAAGCGGACTACATCGACCCCAGCACCATCACCGTCCACATCCGCCGGCTGCGCGGCAAGCTGGAAACGAGTCCCGGCGCGCCTCAATATATCAAGACA
>JAHEEY010000175.1 GCA_024640485.1 Chloroflexota bacterium
CAGCACGAAACAACCGCCGGCGGTGGTCTCTTCCACCCGCCCGCCGGGCAGCAGCTGATCCAGCGGCTGAGGCTCATACGGCTGGCCGATCTGGCCCGTCTGGTCACCGGGACGCATCCAGCCGTACCGTTCCGCGGAGGAGGGCTCTGGCCGTTTCACCGGCGGGGCCGGCTTCAAGGAGCGGGCCCCTTTGACCACACCCAGGCGGCGCAGCTGATCGCGAAATTCATCATCCATGGGGCAGATTGTAGAGGGTGGCGGCGCCATTGACAAGCGCAGGTTGGCGATGTTCCCCCGTCCCCATCGGCCGATTTAGGCTATACTTGACGGCGGGATCAACCATCTTATGAAGATTTACCTGGTCAGGCACGGACAATCTAGATGGCAGGTGGCGCGGCAGGAAGGAGAGTGGAACAGCCCGCTGACTGAGCTGGGGCAAGCCCAGGCGGAAAGGCTGGGCAGCTGGCTGGCGGGGGACCCCGACATCGGCGGCGGAGACCGGCTGCCGGTGACCGCGCTCTATGCCAGCACTTACCTGCGGGCACAGGAAACAGCAGCGGCCGTCGCCGGGGCGCTGGCGCTTCCTATTCAGAGTCACACAGAACTATGCGAAGCCGACTTCCTGGTATCAGAGCGGCTGCCCAGCCGGGGCACGCCGAATGAGCCCCTGCCCCGCTATCAGGCGGACAATCAATACGCCGACTTGAAGGAACGGGCCCAGCAAGCGCTGAACATGCTGGCAGACAGCGGCGGCGACGGGGTGATGGCGATCTCTCACGGCGGCTTGATTTCCACCATGCTGCGGCAGGCTGCCGGCAGCGATCACCTTTCTTTTTGGATCTACAATGCCAGTATCAACCTGATTGAGTGGAAGCGGGGCCGTTGGCACTTAATCTTTCTCAACCTGTGGGACCATCTGCCCCCGCCCTTCCGAACTTACTAGCCTCTTAATCCTAGGAACCACCATGGAACTTATCGCTCCCGCGCTCATGATCGCCTTGATTATCCTGTTGGCCAATACGCTTGCCATCAAGCGCGATCCCAGACAGTTGAAGATGTTCGACACCAGCATGACCGTGACCAGCCTGCTGCCGCTGGTGGTTGGGCTGGCGTTTCTGCTGCTGCCCGCCGATAAGTTAGGCCTGGGCGGCGCCGCCGATCTGCTGGACACCAAAAACGCGGGTGCCATCGCCTTAGGCATCGCCTTATGGGGGCTGGCGGTCAGCCTGCCGGCGTTCCGGCGGCTGCTGGCCCGCTGGCTGCCGCTGGACCCGGTATCGCCAGTGCATACGATGGCCCTGGCGCTCAGCGGGCTGCTGGCAGCCAGCACCTTGTTCGCCTTGTCCCAAGGCGGCCTGCAGCAGATGGCATCGACCACCTCGGCTGCCGGGTTGATGGATCTATTTATTCAGTTCCTGATCTTTGTCCTGCTGGCCTCATTTGGTGTCGGCTTTCTCACCCGCCGGAACCTGCCGGAGATGATAGAGCGGCTGGGGCTTAAGAAAGTGACCCGCCATCAACTGCTGGTTGCCGGACGGTGGATAGCGGTGCTGGTACTGCTG
This sequence comes from Chloroflexota bacterium, assembly GCA_024640485.1. GTDB lineage: Bacteria > Chloroflexota > Anaerolineae > Promineifilales > Promineifilaceae > JAHEEY01. The sequence continues at coordinate 1,563 of JAHEEY010000175.1, forward strand.
CAGTGGGCGGTCAGCGCCGTTGGCTTCATGCTGATGCCGGAACAGAGCGAAATGCTGGACCAGATCAGCGGCGCCTTGATGGGTGATTTCGACACCATCGGCGAATGGCTGCTGCTGGCTTTCTTCACCGGCGCCGGCGAGGAGCTGCTGTTCCGGGGGGCGCTGCAGCCGATCCTGGGGCTGAAATTCACGGCGGCGCTGTTCGCCATCTCCCACGTCCAGTACGGGGTCACCCCGGTGACCATCGCCGTGTTCCTCATCGGCATGGCCCTGGGGTATATCCGCCGGCAGCACAGCACCAGCGTGGCTATCTTGGTGCATGCCGGCTACAACCTGGCCCTGGGAATAGTGGCCCTGCTGGCGGCATCGGTGATCAGCTAGGCAGCCAGCGGGAGATGCCCAGTCCGGGGCAAGGGACGGCTGAAAAAGGGTGCCGCCGAGGCGCAGCTTTGCTTTCTTGGGCAGGCAGTTCAGCCTATCTTTTGGGGTGCAAATGAGCTGGCTTTCGGATGGAAATCAATTTGCTCTTATGAGACCTGTTTGTTATAATCTCTGCAACGTCGGGGCATGGCGCAGCTTGGTAGCGTGCTTCAATGGGGTTGAAGAGGTCGTGGGTTCGAATCCCGCTGCCCCGACCAGATTTATCAAAAACGCCGCGTGCTACACGCGGCGTTTTGCGTTTCAGGAGGAAAGATCATGAGTGTCGAAAAAGCACGGGAAATCAGATCAAGAGTGGTCATTTCGCTCTACGTGGTTGGGATCCTTCTCATCGCCGCCGCCTTGAGCGCTGAAGCGTTGGGTCTGGACAAGACACCTGGATTCGGTATGATCCAGATGGTCATATTCCTCTTCGGGCTCTCGACCACCACTTTGGCGATCTTCACTCACATCAAGCACAACCAGCGGGGAGAGGTAGCCCGATCCCTGCAGGCGGATATTGGCGTCCGCCTGGCTGCCACCGGGCTGGTATTTGCCTTTGTTGCCGGCCTATCCGACCTGATCGGCATCGGCACCCACATCAATCCGAAGTTCGAGCGTCCATTCGTGGGGCCGCTGCAGCTTGGCGGCCTGGGGCTGGGGATCGTCTCAATTGTCGCCGGCGTGCTCTTATATCGGACCAGCCGCAGCGCTCGCCGCGGCAGCTCATCCCTGGATTTCCTGGGCAGCGACGAGAACGGCACCGACTGATACCGCGAACCTAGCGCAGGTCAGTAATCTCAAAAGGCTGGCTCAACACGGTGAATACCGCGGTGGCCTCGGACGGGCGCTGGAAGGTGACCACATACTGAACCGATTGGCCGGGGTCAACTTTCCAGGGGAACGGCGGGTTGGTGGAGAGCATCAGATAGAAGGAGCCATCCGCGGTCTCCAGCCTGACATCCGCTTCATTCACCAAAATCGCCTGATCGCCGAGATTGGCGATTTGGCCGCCCAGAATCAGACTGGTCAAATCCGACGATACTTCCGCCCGGGCCAGGGACACCGCCGTCCCTTGGGCCGTATCCCTGCCGCCGCTGAACGGAATCGTTACCTGAACCTGGCTGCCGGTATCCAAGCGGGTGACCACCCAATTCAGCGCTTTGCTGCTGAGGCCGATGGGGATCTGGTAGCCGGCAGAGGCGGTCATCGATTGGTTGGAATTCAGGAAGCCGGACAGATTGGGGTTGTTTCCCAACTGGCTGGCGACCGGGTTCAAGGCATATTGGTTTCCCTGACTGTCGACCAGGGAAAGAGACAGCCGGGTGGTATCCAGTGCGGTCAGCCCGACGTTTTGAACCTGGTAGTCGATCAGATAGAAAGCAAATCCGGCAGGCGCCTCAGGACGGTCCAGGATGTGGGAGGCGCCGGTGACCGTAAATTGGACATCATCCAACTGGGCGGTTTCTCCTAAATTGACCACATTGTCCTGCCCCAGGCTGCTGGCTTCGGGCACCACGTACCGCCCTCTCACCACCATGCGCTCTTGCCCCTGCATTCCCATCAGCACCAGGGTGATGCCTGGGGTGTTTTGGGCAAATATCGACTGATCGCTGCTGGCCAAGGTGTCGCGGCTGAGGAAACTGAAGGCCAGATCGCGGCCCCCTTGAGTCGACACCACCATCTCTTGGCCGGTAGTCAGCCCTTCCAGCAATGAGCGGTTGCCGGTACTCTCCGGCAGCCCAACCACATAGTTAATGATCGTGCCGTAAATCCAGGCGGCACTCTTTTCAGCGGTAGAGCCAATGGCCCACTTGCCATCCTCACCAATTCTGTCGGCCCGTATCGAGAATATCTGTCCGCCCAGGGTAAGGGTCTTGGGTATGTCCAGGGTCACCGAGATGGTGGTGGAATCTCCCATGCCGATCACCAGCGCTTCGCCGGAACTGCCGCCGATCTGAGCCGGCGGTGATGGGAACGGGGTAGGGGTGCCGTCAACCTGAGCTTGACCACCGTCGTCACTAGAAAGGGAGCGAGCGAGGAGAATTGCGCCGACTATACAGAGCACCACGATCACAACAGCGGCGATGGCGATCCACAGCCGATTCTCCACTAGCTTATCTCGCATTGTGAGGGTTTCTTCTTCGGACTCTGACGACATTGGTTACACCTTTGAACGGTAGGTTAGTAAGCTACAGCAGCCAGCCGAAATGTTGGTACCGGCGATCTGGAAACGGCACCACTGACAGCAGCTGCTGTGGGTTTTTAAGCAATTTCGATGACGGCAGCGGCGCTAAGGCACGATAACCGGCAGCGGCTGCGCGGCAACTCGGACCAGGATATGGGAACTGGTACCAACGACGATTTGGCTGTAGCTCAAGAAGGGCACTTCGACCCTTAGGGCGCCGATGGTTTCAATAGAACCGAAATTGAGCAGCCCAGAATCGTTGGTGTGTCCAAACTGCAGCAGTTGGCCGGTGGCATTATCATATAGGGCCACGGCGACATCCACGATCCCTTCGTGCGCTTCCGCCTGGAAGTTGTCGTTGTTATCGTAATACAAGGTGATGCGCAGCTCGGAGCTGTGCTGCCCGCCGCCGACCGGTGTGGCCGTTGCCAAGGGCTGGAAGCGGACCGCCGGCGGGGTGGCCGTCGCCTGGGGTGAGAACTGCGACAGATCGATGGGGGTCGGCGTGGGCGGGAATGTCGGGAAGGCCACCGGGGTCATGGTCGGGGTGGCTGCCGCGCCGCCGGTACCGCCAGTGCCGGGGGGCAGCGGCGGAAAGGTTGGCGTCGCGGTTGGCGTGGAGGTTGCCACCAGAGCGGTACAGGCTAAATCGTAAGTATAGAGCTCCGCCAATGAGACCGGCGGGGGGCTTACCGGGCCTACCATGACATAGAGCCAGCCGGTATAAGTCGAGAAATAGCTGACCTTACTGCCCAGATCGCCGGGCGCTTTGTCGTCGTTGCCGATGGGCGGGTTGAAGGGGTTGGTGTTGGCATCATACAAGATGATATTGGTATCGTTGACACTGGATAGACTCAAGGTCTCGCAGGTGTATTCGATGCCAGGTTTCATCCACAATTTGAAGATATCGGTGTCCTGCTGGCTGCCGTATGAGGGGACGAAGTTCAAGCTCTTGGTCTCACCGACGCCGATCAGACAGGCGGTGGCAAAGGTGCTGTTATATTCACAATCATCACCAGTGGGCGGCTCTGGGGTGTTGGTGGCGGTAGGTGTTGGTTTGGTAAACTCGGCGGCACCGAAACAGTAGGTCTTGTTGGCCGGATCGGTAGGGTCCTGGTTGACGATGCGGGCGTAGTAGTAGCCGTCGGCGCTGGCGGTGATTTCCAATTCCGAACGGCGGCTGCCGGCCTCGAAATCATCGTTGCTGGCCATGACCGCCCCGGTGGTGTTGTAAACCGTCATCGAGGTATCGATGCCGGCGACCAGGTTGGAGGTGAAGATGCGGTAGGAAGAGCCTGCCCGCCCCCAGAACTTGAAGTAATCTTCATCGCCGATGGGCCAAAGGGTGGCACTACACAAGTTGGCCGCGTTGGCCGAGTAGGCATAAGCGGAAGAGAGGGCGTTGTTTGGCTCGTAGACGTCGACGTAAACCGGCGGCGCGCCGGAGGTGGCCGTTGCCGTCGGTGTTGCCGTGGGATCATTGTCCTGAATTTCCAGCACCGAGGTACTCTTGTCAGGGGAAAGAACGGCATTGACCGGGTTGCGCAGCACCAGGTTGATGGTTTCCCGGGCTTCAGCGGTGGTGTCGTTGACAATCGTCACCGAGAAGTTCTGCTGCTTGATCCCTGGGGTGAAGGTCAAAACACCGCTGGCAAACTGATAATCCTGGCCGGCGGTGGCGGTGCCGTCAATGGAAATATACTCCACAGTTACTTGAGAGGTGCTGGTGACGTCCAGGGTGACGATGACCGTGGCGGATCCCACGTTTTCATTAAACGTTGAGCTGTTGCTGAGAAAAGAGACCACCGGGACCGCGGCTGGCGCTAAAGCCTGCACAGATGGGCTGGTAGATGCCCCGAATTGGGCGGCCACAAACAAGATAACAGCCAAAGCCGCCACTGACACCCCTGAGCTCAATCGAATAATGCGATGCCGATAATTACGTTCCATATTCTTCCCTTGGTGTGCTACCCAAACAATTGGGACAGGCGCCAACAAACCACAGGTCGCGCTGATCCTATAAGAGATTATAAAGAGTGCGCTGTTGCATAGCAAGTATTGCAGCAAAAAAGGGGCGGTCCTTTGCCGAAGCAAGACCACCCCTTTCTATTGGCGGAAGTTGACGCGCGCAGCAGTTATGCTTTGCCTGATTTACTGGCTGGGTTCTCCAGCACCTCGTCGATCAGGCCGTAGGCCATGGCGTCGGCGGCATTCATGTAGATGTCGCGGTCGGTGTCTTCAGCGATTTTTGTCACTGTTTGGCCGGTGTGGTGACTGAGGATGCCGTTGAGGGTGGTACGCAGACGCAGGATTTCCTTGGCCTGAATGGCGATGTCGGACGCCTGTCCCTGGGCACCGCCCAAAGGCTGGTGCATATGGATGGTGGCGTTGGGCAAAGCGTAGCGCATCCCCTTGGTACCGGCAGTCAGCAGGACGGTGCCGAAGCTGGCGGTGAAGCCAACGGCAACGGTAGAAACCGGGCACTCCACCTGCTGCATGGTGTCGTAGATAGCCATGCCGGCATAAACCTGGCCGCCAGGGGAGTTGATATACATCCGGATCGGTTTGGTGGCATCTTCACGGGCCAGATAGAGCAGCTGAGCAACGATCAAGTTGGCGATCTGATCATTGATCGGGGTGCCCAACATGATAATGCGTTCTTTCAGCAGCAGCGAGAAAATATCGAAAGCTCGTTCACCGCGGCCATCTTTTTCGATAACCATGGGAACAAGGGATGTTGGCAAATGGATCATACTAAATCTCCTAGTTAGGGTCGTATCAATGGCAACGACTATACCCTGTGGACATTAGATTCACGTTATCTTTGCCGAAGAATCGCGATCTTTCCCGGGCAAGCTTAACGTTTGCCTAGAAAACGACTATTCCTCTTCTTCGCCGTCGGTTTCAGCGGCAGTTTCCAGCTCAGGCGCTTCGCCAGCCAAGATCAGCTTGATACGATTGTACGCTTTGTCCATCAGGATTTCGCTGCTGATCATGTCAAAGCCGTAGCCGGTGCGGAAATAATTGCCCATGCTTTTGCGCAGATCTACGTTGTCGCCGAAGCCGCTCAAACGCTCTTCTACGGCAGCCTCGATGTCGGCCTCGTCAACCCTGAGGTCTTCATCGACGATCAGCTGGCGCAGCACCAGGCGGCGCTCCAGTGACTTAACGGCTGAATCGCGAAAATCTTCGCGCATCTTCTCATCGGTGCCGCCCTGCAGCTTGAGGTAATCTTCCCAGGTCCAACCGGAGCGGGTGATCTGCTGCTTGAACTGCTCAACCATGCCGTCGATTTCCGCTTCCACCGCTGCCGGCGGGTAGACCATCTTGGCGTCTTCCAGCAGGTCGTCGGTCATCTCTTCGATGAGTTCGTTCTTCGCATTGGAGATCGCTTCTTTCTCCAGGCCCTCACGCAGGAAGAGACGCAGGTCGTCCAGGGTCTCGTACTCCCCTTCTTCCTTGGCCAGTTCATCGGTGAGCTCGGGCAGTTCCCGGTTCTTGACATTCAAAACGGTGATTTCGAAGGAGGCTTCACGCCCGCTCAAATCTTCGGACTGGAAGTCGTCGGGGAAGACGAAGTTAAAGCTCTTGGTGTCGCCAACCGACAAGCCAACCAGATTTTCGACAAACGGGGTGCCGGCGAACAGTTTTTCGCTGTCCAGCAGCAGGTCGATGCTCTCTTCTTCGAAGATCACTTCAGGAGCGGCATCAACCGCATCTTCGTCGGCATCTTCTTCGGCGTCTTCGTCAGCCGGCTTGGCGACTAGTTCGCCCTTACCGCTGACGGTGACCAGATCGTCCAAGGCGGCGGCGCGGTCCACTTCTTCGACAACCTGGTGGCGATTGCGAACCTGTTCCAGCGCTTCTTCCACCGCTTCATCGGTGATGCTGACCGGCTCGACCTCTTTACGGATCTCGCGGTAGGCGCCCAACGTGACCTCTGGGGCCAAAGGAACGGTGAAGGTAAAGACCAAAGGCTCCATCTCCATGTTGTCCAGGCTGGGGCCGCCGTACGGCTCTACCTGGGAAGTCTCAATCGCCTCGGCGAATACCGGTTGGATCAGTTCATCGATGGTATCGGCCCGCAAGGCATCTCGGCCGACGCGGCGCAGAATGACCGAGTAAGGGGCCTTGCCCTGGCGGAAGCCGGGGACATGAATGTCGCGGCCCAGTTTGCGGGCTGACTGGCGCATCGCCTGTTCCACCTGGTCTTCGGAGACCTGGACCGTCATGGTAAGTTGTCGTTGATCGTCTTCTTTCGTTTCAATCGTTAGCGTCAAGTGAACACCTCTTTCGCAGCTGAATGCTGATAATATCTGTTTACCGAAAAAGAAGCGTTGCAGGTGCAACGCTTCTTTTTGTTAATGGGGATGGAGGGACTCGAACCCACACGCCTTACGGCACATGATTCTAAGTCATGCGCGTCTGCCAGTTCCGCCACATCCCCAGCAAATCGCAATTATATCATTTGACCCGGCTTTGCCAAGCGTAATACCCCATGTACAATGGATCACTCATCAGCAACTAAAATTGCGTTAAACCTGACTACCAAGTTGGAGGACGTTCATGGGTACCCTACTAATTAAGAACGCATCGGTCCTGGTCACGATGGATGACCAGCGGCGGGAGATCGCCGGCGGCGGCATGTTCATTCGAGACAACGTCATCGTGCAGGTGGGGCCGTCTGCCGAGCTGCCGGACACAGGCGACCAGGTTATCGACCTCAAAGATCACATCGTGCTGCCGGGG
>JAHEEY010000624.1 GCA_024640485.1 Chloroflexota bacterium
GCGGCGGCAGATGGGGTGTGGAAATCACCTACATCCCCCAGGATGAGCCGTTGGGACTGGCCCACGCGGTGAAAATCTCCCACGATTTTCTGGGCGACGACCGCTTCGTCATGTTCCTGGGCGACAATGTGATCCAGGGGGGCATCAGCCCGCTGATTGCCCAATTTGGCGAGAGTGATTGGAACAGCCAGATCGTGCTGACCCGGATCAAGAACCCGCAGCAGTACGGCGTGGCTGAGCTGGGCGAAGACGGCAATATCGTCCGGCTGGTGGAAAAACCGAAGGTGCCGCCCAGCGATCTGGCCCTGGTAGGCATCTACATGTTCGACAGCAACATCTTCAAAGCGGTCAACGGCATCACCCCCTCTCCGCGGGGCGAGCTGGAGATCACCGATGCCATTCAATGGCTGGTAGAGAACAAGTATGTGGTCCATCCATACATCCACCGCGGCTGGTGGATCGACACCGGCAAGCAGGAAGATATGCTGGAAGCCAACGACCTGGTGCTGGAAGAGCTGGTGCCCAAGATAGATGGGTATGTGGACCGGGACAGCAAGATCGGCCGGCGGGTGACCATCCAGCGAGGGGCTGAGGTGATCAACAGCGTCATCCGCGGCCCGGCAATCATCGGCGAGAACAGCCGGGTTGTGAACAGCTACATCGGCCCGTTCACCAGCATCGGCCACGACGTCAACATCGAGAACAGCGAAGTGGAACATTCTATGGTGCTGGAGAACAGCCGCATTTCCAACATCTCCGCCCGCATCCAGGACAGCTTGATCGGCCGTGACGTAATCATCGAGCAGTCACCCATCAAGCCCAAGGCGCACAAATTGAGCCTGGGCGACCACAGCCGGGTGGGCATCCTCTAGCTCAAAACCGCGATTTCCGGGGTACCGGCGGGGAATACCGCGCCGGTACCCTTATTTTTTGCCTTATGAAAGCATTGCTGCAGCGGGTATCCCAGGCCAGCGTCACCGTTGAGGGACAGGTGGTGGGACAGATCGGGAAAGGGTTCGTCATCCTGCTGGGGGTGACCCACAGCGACAGCCAGGCACAGGCGGATTGGCTGGCCAACAAGATCGGCGGCATCCGCCTGTATGAGGACGACCAGGGCAAGATGAACCGGGCGTTGGCCGATGTGGGCGGCAGCCTGCTGGTCATATCCCAATTCACCCTGTACGGCGATGCCCGCAAAGGGCGGCGCCCCTCTTTCATCGAAGCCGCCCGACCGGAACAGGCGCAGCCGCTGTTTGATTATTTCGTCTCCCTATTGCGCGGGCAAGGGTTCGAAGTGGCTACCGGGGTATTCGGGGCGGAGATGCAGGTGGCTATCCACAATGACGGCCCGGTAACGCTGATGCTGGAACGGGACTGAACCGCCCGGCAGCCGCGCTCCAGGGCTGATTCCCAGGTTTCTTGCGCAAAACAAATGTTCACAATTTAGAGTATAGGTATACTGGCAGCAGCTTGTATTCCCGGCAGCCCCCTCCGCTTCTGAGTGAGCAGAGGGCAGCGCCATCGTCGATCGAATAGGTCTATACGAACTATGTCCACAGTGCAGTCACGGTACGCGGAAGTGCAGGAGCGAATCACCGCCGCCGCCCAACGGGCCGGCAGGCCAGCGGATGAGATCACCCTGGTGGCGGTGAGCAAGACGTGGCCGGTGGAGACGCTGCTGGCGGCGTACCAGGCGGGCATCCGCCAATTTGGCGAGAACCGCCCGGAAGAGCTGGCTGAGAAAGCGATCCGGCTGGCGGCGGAACTGGGTGACGATGCCGGCATCGTCTGGCACCAGATCGGCACCGTGCAGAGCCGCAAGAGCGGGCTGACTGCCGACCACGCCGACCTGTTCCACGCCCTGGACCGGGCCAAGATCGCCCGCCGGCTGTCCAACCGGCTGGTTGAGACCGGCCGAGAGCTGCCGGTGCTGCTGGAGGTCAATGTCTCCGGTGAAAGCAGCAAAGCCGGTTTTGACTGCGGCCGCTGGGAGACAGATGCCGCCTTACGGGAACGGCTGCAGCAGGAAATTGAAACCATCGGCGCTATGCCGGGTTTATCTATACAAGGATTGATGACTATGGCCCCCTGGGATGTCCCCGAGCCGGAGATCCGGGGGGTATTCCAGCGGACCCGGCAGTTGGCCGGCTGGCTGGCCGAAGCGCTGCCGCAGCTGGACTTCTCGCAGCTTTCCATGGGCATGAGCGACGATTTCGAGATCGCCATTGAAGAAGGGGCCACCCTGGTGCGGGTCGGCCGGGCGATCTTTGGCGACCGGGCTTAGCCGACGCAAGACTTACTTTTCAAGGATTAAAACATGTATCTAATGATTCGGTTAGTTGATCTACTTTTCAACGCTTTCTATCTCATCCTGCTGGCCAGGATAATCTTCTCATTCGTGCGGGTCAGCCCCTACCACCCCACCTGGGGACCGATCCTGCGCTTCGTCCATCAGGTGACTGAGCCGGTGCTGGCCCCCATCCGGCGGATCATGCCGGCGATGGGCGGGCTGGACTTCAGCCCGATGATCGTGCTGCTGCTCGCCGGCTTCGTGCGTTCGATTCTGATCGGGGTGTTGGCC
>JAHEEY010000625.1 GCA_024640485.1 Chloroflexota bacterium
CAGCGCCAAAGCAAAGCTTTCCAGGCTGTCATCCGCTACCCGGTCTCTAAGTAGTGCTACGGCTCGTTTTTCCATATAATTCTCCCAGCGTTACCCAAGATCATATTTTCAATACGCAGAAATGAGCCTAAAGTCGCGAAACTCTGCCAACCAGGAGTCACATGAGCATCGCCAGCCCCAATCAATCCGGCCCTGCCGAAGGTGCCCACCAGCGGGTTATTCAATCTACCATCGGCTATTTCGCCGCTTTCATTTCCCTGGGATTGGTGTCCGCCTCCCTTGGTCCTACCCTCCCCACATTGGCGGAAAACACCAACTCCCTGCTCAGCCAAATCAGTATCTTGTTTACCGCCCGCTCCCTGGGTTATCTGCTGGGCTCATTTGTTTCTGGTCAGGTCTACGATCGCGTATCTGGCCATCCGGTCATGGTGGGCTTACTGCTGCTCCTGAGCATTTCCCTGGCCTTGGTGCCGCTTATCCCCACGTTGTGGCTGCTGGCCCTGCTGCTGCTGCTGATCGGATTCTCAGAAGGCATGGTGGACGTCGGTGGCAACACGTTGTTAGTTTGGGTCCACAGGGGCAAAGTGGGGCCTTTTATGAATGGGCTCCATTTCTTCTTTGGCGTCGGCGCCTTTCTTGCCCCGCTGATCATCGCCCAGACCATGTTGGCCACCGGCACAATCCGCTGGCCATACTGGATTGTGGCCCTATTGATGCTGCCGGGAACGATCTGGCTGGCCCGGGCCAAAAGCCCTGAGCGTCAGCTGGTGCCCGAAACTGAGCAAGGGAATACTGCCAACGCCCTGCTGGTCTTTCTTTCGGCGTTGTTTCTCTTCATGTATGTCGGCGCGGAAATCAGCTTCGGCGGTTGGATCTATACCTATGCACTGAAACTGGGCGTCGCCACCGAAACGGCAGCCGCTTACTTGACTTCGGGATTCTGGGGGGCGCTGACCGCTGGACGGCTGCTGGCGATTCCCATCGCCGCCCGGGTACGGCCCAGCCGGATGCTGCTGGCCGACCTCCTGGGCTGCATCGTCAGTGTGGGTCTCATCCTGCTGTTTCCTACCAGCAGCGCCGCCGTCTGGATTGGCACCCTCGGTCTGGGATTTTCCATGGCCTCCGTCTTTCCCACCACCCTATCGTTTGCCGAACGGCGGATGACCATTACCGGCAAGATAACCAGCTTCTTCTTCATCGGCGCCAGCACCGGGGGGATGCTGCTCCCCTGGCTCATCGGTCAGCTGTTCGAGCGGATCGGCCCCCAGGTGACCATGATCGCCATTTTCACCAATCTGATGCTGGCTCTGGTCGTATTTGTCTATCTCATGCGTTTCTCCAGGCGCCAGCAGCCGCTGCCGTGAAGACACGCCTGACGCTTCGCCCCGCCGCAGAGGACGACTACGACTTCCTATACGAACTCCATCGGGCCGCAATGCTGGATGCGATTGCCGCCACCTGGGGGTGGGATGAAGCGTGGCAGCAGGCGTATTTCCAAGAGCATTTCGATCCAACCAGGCGACAGATCGTACTGCTAGACGGCAAGGAGGTTGGGGTCATTTCCATCGAGATCAGGGAATCTTCCCTTTACCTCGCGTTGATCGAGATTCTCCCCAATTTTCAGAGAATAGGCATCGGCACTACCCTGCTGAGACAATTCAAAGAAAGAGCGTTCGCAGCCGGCAGCAGAGCCGCTTTACATGTGCTCAAAGCCAATGATTCAGCCCGCCGCTTGTACGAAAGAGAAGGGTTCAAGATAATCGGAGTGGAAGATAAAAAGTATCTCATGCATGCTGACCCTGATCCCGATGGCCCGGCACAGAAGCAAACATAGGTGGTTGATATGAACGCGAGTCCGAACCGTGAGACAAAACGCAGCCGTTTGCTGAAACGAACCTTGAGCGGTATCTTTGCCGTCTTGCTGATATCAGGGATAACCTTCGCGGTATTGATGGCCCGCAGCGAAGGGGTGAAACTGGTACACCCCCAGAGACAGGTATCAGCAGAGACCCCCGCCGATTGGCCCCAGCTCGCCGGCTGGCAAGATATCCGCCTGCAGACATCTGATGGTCTGGAATTGGCCGCCTGGTACATCCCGCCCAAATCTGATCTCGAAGACGCGGCGTTGATATTTGTCCACGGTTTGGGCGGAAATCGCGGCAGCATGCTGCCCCAGGCGGCGTTTCTGGCGGCGGAAGGGTACGGCGCCCTGCTCCTTGACCTGCGCAACCACGGCATCAGCGACGGTGAGATCACCACCCTTGGCTATTACGAAGTGGAGGATATCAGAACTGCCGTAGCCTTCCTCCTGGGTCAGCCGGAGGTAAATGCCGATCGCATTGGCTTAATCGGTCAATCGATGGGCGGGGCAACCGTCCTGCGCGCCGCCGCCCGCATCCCGGAAGTCAGCGCTGTAGTCGCCGAGAGCGCGTTTACCAGCATTGAAGACAATGTCGCCAACGGCGTTAGAGAGCTCACCGGGCTGCCCCCATTTCCCTTCGCGCCGCTGGTGATCTACTTCAGCCAGCAGGAAGCCGAGGTACAGATCGAGTTGGTCAGGCCCATCGACGATAT
>JAHEEY010000626.1 GCA_024640485.1 Chloroflexota bacterium
AGGAGCTCAAACGCGCCTATCGTAAGCTGGCGCAAAAATACCATCCCGATCGAAATCCGGACAACCAGGCGGCTGAAGAGAAGTTCAAAGAGATCAATGAAGCGTATGAAGTGCTCTCTGACGCTGATAAGCGAAGCAAATACGATCAATTTGGGTCGCAATGGCAGCAGTTTGAGCGCGGCGGCGGCAGGCCGCAGGATTTCAACTGGGGGCCCTGGGCTTCAGCAGGCGGCGGACAAGGGGCTGGACAGCGCATCAGCCAAGAAGATTTGGAGCGGATGTTCGGCGGCAGCGGCAGCGGCGGCTTCTCTGATTTCTTCAGCACATTATTTGGCGGCGGCGGCATGGGCGGCAGCCGGAGCAGCGGCTTCGGCGGACAACCTGCCGGCTTCAATCAACAGCGCAGCCGGAACAGCGAACACAGCATCCAGGTGACCCTGGAAGAGGCGTTCAACGGCACCAGCCGCCAGCTGCAGTGGGAAGATGGCCGAGTCATCACCGCCAAGATCCCCCGGGGCGTCAAGAGCGGATCCCGCATCCGGCTCAGCGGCCAAGGGCAGCCGGGCAGAGGCGGCAAAGCGGGCGACCTGTACCTGGTGGTGGAGGTGCTGCCTCACCAGATATACGAGCGAGACGGCGACAACCTGCGGGTTAATGTAACGGTAGATCTGTATACCGCGGTGCTGGGCGGCAAGGTGGAAGTGGCCACATTGGACCGGTCGGTGAATCTGACAATTCCCGCCGGGACAGCCAACGGCAAACAGTTCCGCTTGCGCGGATTAGGCATGCCCAACCTGCGCAAGCCTGACGAAAGGGGTGACCTGGTGGTCTCCATAGATATTCAGATCCCCACCCAATTGAGCCAGCAAGAACTAGACCTCTTCAAGCAGCTGCAGGCGCTGAAGAAATAGCCGCGACACACTCATTTTCAATTATTTCCGTTTATGGGTGCCGTGACGGCACCCATAAACGGCAGTTCCCCCACCCCACCCCCAAATTGGCCTAGAGAAATCCCAAGAGATCTCCGCCCGCGGCTGCTAATGGTAGCTCAGCGACGACGGCGCCGTTTCCGGCAGACTGATAGTAGCCACCACCGGCTTATGATCAGAGCCGGCGTATGTCCCTATCTCCAGGTTAACCATCCCCAGCTCTGGTGAATGCAAAATGTAATCGATTCGCCAGGCGGCAATCGGAGCCCGCGTGAATGGGTTGAAGGTGAACCCCAAGCCGCGCCCTCGCTCCGAATGAGCGTCCCGCAGCCCCAGTTCTTGAGTCAGCTGCCTATAGAGCGGATGCTGATCGGTGACATTAAGGTCTCCGACCAGCATCATCGGCCCTTCGATCTGTTCCAGCGCCGCCAGGATGACCGCCATCTGTCCCCGGTGGGTGGTGTAGTCGACCCGCATCGGGATGGCCAGCGGCAGCGCCGGCGGATACCACGCCTGGATGGGCGGGGCGCTGGGATGAACACTGAGCAAGGTCAGCCGTCGGCCGTCGACATCCACCGCAACCTGCTGGGCGCCGCCGCCGTAGCTGCCCGGCGTGGCAAGCCACTGCTGACTGTCGATCGGGTACCGGCTGTAGATCCCCCTGCCAGGTCGTACCCACTGGAACGGGTATCGCGCTGACAGCGGCCCATCTAGGGCGGCAATGATAGCCGGCGAATATTCATGAAGGGCCAACAGATCGGGGTCATAGCTGTTGATCTGGGCCAAAAGGGCGGCGCTGTCCTCATTGTTAAAATGGACGTTGTAGCTCATCACCGTGAAGGTGTCCCCAGCCGCCTGGACCGTGGGATGGGGAAGATAATAACGACCGTAAACCAGGAGAAAAGCAGCCACAGGGACAACTGCCAGCCCCACCAAGAGCCGCTTCCGCCGCCAGAAAGCCAGAGGAAGCAGGATCAGCGACGGAAACAGCAGCCAGGGCAGCATGAATCCGACAAGTTCCACCAAGAAAAAGTCGTCCCACGCCAACCATCGCGCCGTGAAGTACAAAAGAACCAGAAATGTCTGCATCGGGATGAACATATTGACCGCCGCCAATAGAAGCCGTCTGATAAACCCCGCCTCTGGCTTATTCATAATTACCTCCCAATCATCTAGAGATGTGCCCAGGCCCCACTATCACTCCCCATAACACCCCCATTCAACGGATTTGTGACACGATCAATCGAAGACGCTCAGGTACATCCGCAGCTCTAACATCTCTCATACGCCGCTCTTATCAGATTCTGACCTGAATAGCGGATCATATAGTTGATGCGCTTGCACAAGGTATCTTTAGAGCTGCGCGGGCATTGACCAATATCGGCTACTTCGCATAACAATCGCACCGCATAACAAACAAGAAACCTAAACCGCTGTCACTAGCCAAACAGCGAAACGCATCGAGGAGTGTTCAACTATGAGAATCGATAAATTCACCCAAAAAGGCCAGGAAGCGATCCTGGAAGCCCAAAATCTGGCGGAACAGTACCACCATCCAGCGATTGAACCGGTCCATCTGATGAAGGCATTGGTGGAACAAGCTGGCGGCATTGTGCCCTCAGTGCTGAAGCGGATCGGCAGCG
>JAHEEY010000176.1 GCA_024640485.1 Chloroflexota bacterium
GGATTTCTTCAGAAAAGTCTACCTGTTCCGCCTGCCAGCGGTCTTCCAGGTTGGTGAAATGAATCAGGGCGGCCAGCAGGGCGGTGAAGGCGATAAAAGAGGCGGACCAGTAAGGGGCCGCCTGGCCGTAGTAGCCGTTCAGGGCAAAGGCAGCGCCGGCGGCGGTCAGCCCCAGGAGGGGACGGCGCAGCCGGAAGATGCTCCAGCTGCTGTAGGCGGAGAGAGACCAGGCAAGGGCACCCAGCCCGAAGGCGAAGGGGATGGTTTCCCGGCTGCGGCCGCCGCTGGAGAGCACCCGCAGCCAGCCGCCTATCTTGTCCAGGAAGAGGGCGCCGTTTTGGCGCCAGAACTGGGTGGTGGCGGCCCAGCCGCGGCCAAGGACCTCCAGCGGCGGGAGCAGATCGGCCAGGTCGATGGTGATGAAGAGGGTGCCGTATAGGATGAGCAGGGCCCAGGCGGCCCAGGTGGGCAGGGGGCGCTTGGCCAGCAGCAGCCCCATGAGCAGCCCCAGAGCGGCGGCGGGGATCACCACGTTTACTTCAGGAACCCAATCGGCCTCCAGGACGCCCATGATCAAGGAGGTGATGATCCCGGTTAACAGGAGCAGGGATAGCCAGCCCTCGCGGGGCTTGAAGTGGAGCCATGCAAATCGGACGCTCTTTTCAATCATAGCGGCGGTTGGCGGTGGGTCTGGCCCACATTAGATAATTCGTATAGTCAATAACGGTAAGGGCGCGGCGTTATGCCGGGATCAGCCCGGAGGCTGATCGCCCCAGGGTGTTTCCACAGCGATCACTTTTCCGGTGCCGGTCACCTGGAACTTCCAGTGCCCTCGCCGGGTTTCCGGCTCCAGCGGCTGACCAATCTCCCCCTGGCGGACGGTGCTGCTGCTGAAGCCGTACTGTTGGAGCGCCGTCGCCAGGCCGGCGGTGCTGCCGTCGCCGCCGAAGCTGGGGCGGTCCAGCAGGATGACCCGGCTCTGGATCCCTTGATTGGCCAGGGAAAGGAGGCCGGGGATCCAATCGGACTCCTGGGTGGGGGTGATGATGGCGGCGGTGGTGCCCCGTTTGGCTATCTGGCTGAGGTCTTGTATCCCCCGGGAGAGGGTGGTGGCGCCGTCGGCGCGGACCAGGGCCAGGGCGCGCAGGATCTTCCACTGCTGCCCCTGACCGCGGCCGGGAAAGATGACCTGGGGGGAACTGCCGTAGGCGGCTAATCCAACGGCCCGGTTCTGGCGCAGGGCGCGGGCAGCCAGGCCGGCGGCCAGGAGGACGGCGTGCTCTTCGGTGCTGTCTTTACCCTGGCCCAACTGTACGGCGGCGGCTAGATCGAGAAGCAGCCAGATGTCGCCGGCGATATCGCGGTCGAACTGGCGCACGTAGAGGGCGCCATGACGGGCGGTGGTAGGCCAATGAATCCAATGAAGGGGATCCTGGGGGCGGTAGTCGCGGACGGAGGCGGCATTAGCCGCCGCCTGGAAGCTGTGCCGGGGAAACCGTATCTGGCCGCTGCTTTGACCGACAGGCAGGGGGATGGGCAGGCGGCCGTGAATGGGGGGATGGATGATGATCTCGGCGGCCTCCGGGTAGTGGTGGGTGACCTGGAAGATGCCGAAAGGATCACCGCTGCGCAGCTGCCAGGGGCCGAGGTTGAACTGGCCTCGCCGCTGGCAGACGGCAGACTGCCGCCATTGGTCCTGACTGTGGTTGTCGACACTGCGGACGACGCCGGCCCGGTAGCCGGGGACATTGGAGTGATCGACGATTTCCACCCAGAGGGCGGGGAGGAGGCTGCTGTTGATCAGGGTGAAACGCTCTTCCAGACGGTCGCCTACCGACACCCAGCTGAAGAGCAGCTGCCGGCTGGCGCGCAGCCCAGCAGCCAGGGAGCGGGCCCAGAGATAGGCGACCAAAAACAGGCCGCCCAGCCCGATGAGCAGGGTATTCCAGACTTGATCGGGGAGCAGGATGGCGGCTGCCAGCAGGAAGGCCAACCAGATGAGAGGGAGCCGCAGCTGCAGCTGGATCTGGACCGCCGGAGGGCCGTGGCGGCCTCGGTCCGGGCTGGTCTGGTTAGCGGGCGAGGCTCCGGGTTGCATCTTGATATTGTCTCATATGGGAAGCTGCCGGCAAGTGCATAGGTTTAGTCAGGTTTGCTAGATTTTGGGCAGCTGCTTGACGATTTCGGTATATATTCCTAACATTTCCGTAGATACCAGTTTGGAAACCCGTCTGCAACGGCACCGGGGATGGTATACTAGTCACAGGCAGAGCGACTTCTTGCTCCTATCAATGAGGACGTATGGCGCAATCAACTTGTTGGAACAGCGCTGTGATATCCCACCCAAACCAACCATCCTTCCGGGAAAATCAGTGTATGGATTCTGGCGACGGAAGCGTCGGGGGCATCCATTTTTCAATCACAAGCAACAGCTTGTTACCCTAGGCCGGCGGCCATAGAGGCGACGCTTTTGTTGGCGGTGCCCACCATGGCGCGGCGGTATTCGACAGCTGACTAGCGAATCGATCATCTACCGAATATGAGGGATCGGCCTGATCCCTGAGAATATGCCGACGGCCTCAATTTAGGGAGGCCATGCCTATGAGCAGCTTTTCGGAAGCGATGGCCCAGTTTGATCAGTTCATCGACCAAAATATGGGGATGCTGAACGCACCGGCGATCACGGCTGTTTTCACTGACAGGCAGGGGATCCTGGCTGTCTCGGCTCACGGCTATGCGGACGCGGCGGCAGGGGTGCCGGTGAAACCGGAGATGCTGTTCCAGATCGGCTCTATCAGCAAATCGTTTGCGGCGGTGGCGCTGCTGCAGCTGCATGAAGAAGGGGTGATCGATTTTCAGCAGCCGGTCAGCCGGTATCTGCCGTGGTTTGAAATCCAATCTGAGTATGAGCCGATTACGCTCCATCATCTTCTGAGCCACACCGCGGGGATCTCCTCGGGGACGGAGAGATCCCCTTCGGCACTAGGGGAAGTGTGGGCGATGCGGCGGATGGCCGCCTCAACGGCGCCGGGGAGTTATTTCCATTATTCAAATGACGGTTATAAAGTGTTGGGGCTGCTGCTGGAGGCGGTGCTAGGGCAGGATATCGGCACCATTTACCGGGAGCGGATCTTCGAACCGTTGGGAATGAAGGAGGCGGAGCCGGTGATCCGCCACAATGCCCGGCGGCGGTTGGCGATCGGGTACCAGCCTTATTACGATGACCGGCCGCTGCCGCAAGGGGGGATGCTGGCGCCGGCGACCTGGTTTGAGGGGGACAGCGCCGACGGGGCGATCTGCGCCAATGTGCTGGATATGGCCGCTTATCTGCGGATGCTGATGAACCGGGGATCGGGGCCGCAGGGCCGGATTATCTCCCCGGAGAGTTTCGACCTGATGACCCAGCCGATTATCCAGCCGGATGACGGCTACCACGGTGAGTTTTATGGATACGGCCTCAACAGCGGGGAGCGAGAGGGGCATAGGCACATCTGGCACGGCGGGGGGATGGTGGGGTATACGTCGACGATGGAAGCTGATATGGAGGACGGGCTGGGGGTGATCGTGCTGTGCAGCGGGCCGTCGTCGCCGGAGGTGTTGGGGCGATACGGGTTGTCATTAATGCGGGCGGCGCTGCACCAGCAGGCGCTGCCGGCGCTGCCGCCGCCGATGGACCCATTTCGGGTGGAAGATGGAGCGCTGTACGCGGGCAGCTACCGGGGGCTAAACGGCGATATCACGATCACGGCGGAAGGAGAGCGGCTGTTTCTGAGCGGTGATGCCGACCAGCAGATCCCATTGGAAAGGCGAGAGGACGGCAGTTTTTACGCCTTGCACCCTGATTTTGACCTTTTCCCACTTCGTTTCAGCCAAGAAAAACAGGAGCTAACCCACGGCCCGGATTGGTATTTGCGCGATGGGGCGCCGGCTCCAGATGAGCCAGGGTATCCCCAGGAATGGGAAGGATATCTGGGTCATTACTGCAGCCATAATCCGTGGCTGAACAACTTCCGGGTTATCCTGCGACGAGGGAAGCTGCTGCTGGTTTTTCCGGATGGAGATGAATCGGCGCTGATTCCGTTGGCGGAGGGGGTGTTCCGGGTGGAGGAAGATGATCGTTCACCGGAGCGGATCCGGTTTGAGCAGTTGATTGATGGTAAGGCAGTTCGGGCCACTTTGTCCGGGGGCAGCTACTACCGAACTTTCACCAGGTGATGATGGTAATCGTATCTCATGGTCCCTTGAGGGGGTGGTTGAAGGAGTAGACCGGAGCGAAATGTACTGGTTTGATCAATGAATGGTCCTTGGAGGAAAGAAATGAAAAGCACTGTTTGGAAGCTGTTGATGGTAATGGTTGTCCTGGGCAGCCTGGTGTTGGGATTGACCGCCTGCGGCGGTGACGATGAACCGGCAGATACGCCAGCGGCAGAAGAGGCGGCCCAGCCGGCGGAGGAGACGGGTTCGACTGACGCAGCGGCCCCTGCTGAAGAAGCGCCGGCGCCGGCAGCAGACGAGCCGGTGACGCTGCGTATCGCCTCTTCCTATATCTGGGATACTGCCAACCCAACTTACGGCTGGTATGGATACGATGTCCGTTATTTGGTTTACGACACGCTGGTAGAGTCGACTTCCCTGGCGGGTGTCAGCCCTGGCCTGGCGGAGTCCTGGGATGTGAGCGACGATGGGTTGGTGTGGACCTTCAAGATCCGGGAAGGGGTCACCTTCCATGACGGTACACCCGCTACGGCTGAAGAGGTCGCCTGGAGTTTGAATTGGGCTAAGGAGATGGAGGTTGAGACGTATTCCTTCTATTTGGCTAGCTTCGAAGAGATCGTTGCTCTAGATCCGACCACGCTGCAGGTGACCCTGTCTGATCCGGTGGGCAACATGGAATATCTGCTGATCTATGTGTGGATCGTGCCGCCTTCCGTGTGGGAAGGGATGAGCTACGATGAGATTATGGAGTTTGAAGATCTTTCCGCGGCTATCGGCACCGGCCCCTACAAGTTAGTCGAGTGGACGGAAGGGGAGTCGATGATCCTGGAAGCGAATGAAGATTACTTCCGGGGGAAACCGGCGATTGACCGTATCGTCTATCAAGAATACGCCACTGAGGACGCGATGGTACAGGCGCTCTTGGCGGGAGAGGTTGACGTGATCAACGCCGCTCCCTACGCCGCTATTCCTACGCTGCAGGATACCGCCAATGTGGAAGTGCCGATCATGCAGTCGACGAGCATCGATGAGCTGATCATCAACTCCCATGAGGACGGCAGCCAGCCGGCGAGCTTGAATGATCCGGCGGTGCGGCTGGCGATGGAGTACGCGTTGGACCGGCAGCAGGTGATCAATGTGGCCTTCCTGGGCTACGGTGAGGCGGCCACAGTGGTGATACCAACCTCGATGGGGGATTGGCACAACAGCGATGTGGCGGCGATCCCATACGATATTGACGAAGGGAACCGGATCTTGGAGGAAGCGGGCTACAGCGACAGCGACGGGGACGGCATTCGCGAAGACGCAGATGGCAACCCGTTGGAATATCGCTTGTACGCCACTGACGGCGCCACGGAAGCCCGCATCCTGGAGATCATCTCCGACGGCTTTGCCCAGATCGGCATCTCCGCGCCGCCAACGTTGATGGATGAGGACAGCTTGATCGCGCTGTATCCGGCCTTTGACTTCGACCTGATCTACTGGGGTTGGGGGCTGGACCCGGACCCGGATTTCGCCATGTTCATCTTCACCTGCGATCAGCGGGAAGAGGGTGGGTGGAACGATTCGGGCTATTGTGATGAATCGTTTGAGGAGATGTACCTGGAACAAGGGGTGACGGTCGATCACGAAGCTCGCCGCCAGATCCTGTGGGAGATGCAGGCGAAGCTGTTCGAGGAACGACCTTACCTGACATTGACCTACGGGCCCACGGTGCAGGCTTACCGGAGCGACCGGTTCACCGGGTTTGGTGAGGAAGCGGGTGATATCACCTGGAAGTCGGGTCTGCTGCAGGCAGAGCCGGTCCGTTAATTATCGGTTTGTTTGTCGTAGGCTGGCCCTGGTGAGCTGCCAGGGCCAGCTTTCATCCAGGTAGAATCCAGTAATTTTTCGCAGAAAAATACCGGATTCTCCTCAAGGAAAAGCGGGTAGAAGGCAGTTCGAGAATTTCAAATACTTTCCCGCTTTTACCCAGCAGGCGCGGACCGGCAGGCTGATGGCTGGATCAAGATGAGGTGTCTATGCAGCGGAGCGATTTCATTATCCGCAAGATTTTCTTTGCGCTGACGACCCTGGCGGTGGTGATCGTTTTTAATTTTCTGCTGTTTCGAATCCTGCCGGGGGACCCGATCAAGCTGATCATCCACAGCCCTCGGATGACCCGGGAGGCGCAGGAAAAGGTGCGGGCGCAGTTCGGGCTGGATAAGCCGGTCTGGTTCGACCAGGAGCGGCTGGAGCAGGGGGATATTGTAGGGGCGTTTGATACCCAATTTGTGGCGTATCTCAACCAACTGCGGCAGGGGAACCTGGGGGTGTCGTTCGCCAGCCGGCGAGATGTGGCTGAACTGCTGCAGGAACGGGTGTGGCGAACGGTGGTGCTGCTGGCGCTGGGTGAAGTCCTGGCGGTGGGGATCGGCATCGCTCTGGGGCTGCTGGCGGCATGGCGGCGAGGCTCTCGTATGGACAACTCGATCCTGCTGTGGGGGCTGTTTACCTGGTCGATGCCGACCTTTTTCTTCGGCATCATCCTGATCATGCTTACCCGAGGCCATTTCCCGGTGGGGGGGATGGTGACGCCGGGGCTGAAACCGGAGGACGGTTGGGCGTATTGGTCTGATGTGGGGCGGCATCTGGTGCTGCCGACGCTGACCATGGCGATTTTGTATATCAGCGAATATATGATCGTGATGCGCAGCAGCGTGGTGGAAGTTTTGAGCGAGGATTACATCCTGACGGCCAAAGCGAAAGGGTTGAGCACCTTCAAGATTATGAAGGACCACGCGCTGAAAAACGCGATGCTGCCGATGGTGACGATTATCGCCCTGACACTGGGGTATACGGTGGGCGGGGCGATCCAGGTGGAGACGGTCTTTTCCTGGCCGGGGATCGGCCGGCTGATGTTTGAAGCGGTAGGGAAACGGGATTATCCGGTGCTGCAGGGGACTTTTCTGCTGCTGGCGGTCAGTGTTATCCTGGCCAACCTGCTGGCAGACCTGCTGTACACGGTTCTGGATCCCAGGGTGAAGGCGGATTAGGGCAGCCGAAACAGGAAGCAATATGAAGAAAGCGTTGCGACAATTCGTGAGAAAACCGATGGGTGTGGTCGGTGCCCTGATGCTGTTTGGGGTTATTTTTATGGCGATCTTCGCGCCGCAGCTGGCGCCGTATGATCCGGAGGTGCGGGTACAGGCGCAGCCTGAGGATATCCTGGCGCCGCCGGACAGTGAGCATTTCCTGGGCCGGGATGATGCCGGCAAGGATGTGCTGAGCCAGCTGATTTACGGTGCCAGGGTCTCGCTGCTGGTGGGGTTCGCCGCCTCTTTCATGTCGATGTTCATCGGCACCACGGTGGGGCTGGTGGCCGGGTACCACGGGGGTCGGATCGGCAATACATTGATGCGGCTGGTCGACTTCTTGATGGTGATCCCGGACCTGCCGCTGATGCTGGTGGTAATCTCGGTGTGGGGGCGAGGGCTGTGGAAGATTATCTTGATCATCGGCCTGCTCTACTGGACATACACCGCCCGGCTGGTGCGCTCGCAGGTGCTGTCGATCAAGGAACGGCAGTTCGTGATGCGGGCCAAGGCGGTGGGGGCGAGCAATTTCCGGATCATCGTCCGGCATATTTTCCCGCAGGTGATGCCGCTGGTGCTGGCGGAAGCGGTGCTGGACATTTCCGGCTCGATTATCGCCGAATCGTCACTGAGCTTCCTGGGGTTGGGGGATCCGACACTGGTGAGCTGGGGGATGATGCTGAACTTCGCCTTTGAGCGGGGGTTCAGCCGGCAGGCGTGGTGGTTTTTGCTGCCGCCGGGGTTCGCCATCGTCTGGGTCAGCCTGGGGTTGATCATGGCGGGCAGCGCCATCGAGGAGATCGTCAATCCGCGGCTGAAGACCCACCATCTATTTGACGCCCGCAAGATGGTCTCGTTGTTGGTAGGGGTGGGCTCCCGGCTTGAGCCGGAAAGCGGGGAGGCGGGCCAATGAGCGTGGTGCTGGAAGTGCGGGATCTATCGGTGGATTATCTGTCGGATGACGGTACCCCTTTACGAGCGGTGGAAGGGTTCGGCTTCAAGCTGACCCAGGGGCGTTCGCTGGGGCTGGTGGGGGAGAGCGGCTGCGGCAAGACGACGGCGATGCTGAGCTTGATGCGGCTGCTGCCGGCAGAGGGTCGGATCACTTCTGGTGAGGTGGATTTCCAGGGGACGGATCTGCTGCGTCTTTCAGAGCGGCAGATGCGGGAATACCGCTGGGACAAGATGGCGCTGGTATTCCAGGGGGCGATGAACGCCCTCAATCCGGTGCGGCGGGTGGGCGACCAGATCGGGGAAGCGATCCTGCTGCACAACGCGGTGGACAGCCGCTCCGAGGTGGGGGCCAGAGTGGGCGAACTGCTGGAGCTGGTGGGCATCCCGCCGGAACGGGCGAAGAATTACCCCCATGAGTACAGCGGAGGGATGCGGCAGCGAGCGATGATCGCCATGGCGCTGGCCTGCCGGCCTGATGTGTTGATCGCCGATGAGCCGACGACGGCGCTGGATGTAATGATCCAGGCGCAGATCCTGGAGCTGCTGCAGAGCCTGCAGAAGCGGCTGGGGCTGTCGGTGATCCTGGTGACCCATGAT
>JAHEEY010000177.1 GCA_024640485.1 Chloroflexota bacterium
ACCTCGATCTTATGGCGAATACGGCGCAGAAAGGCCTCATCGACCAGATCCCGAGGCGGCAGATTGGTGGAGAACACAATCAGCACCTCAAAGGGCACTTCAACCTTGCGCCCGGTGTGCAGCGCCAGGAAGTCGATGTTCTTCTCCATGGGCACAATCCATCGATTCAGCAGGTCGCGAGGGCGAATCTGCTGGCGCCCGAAGTCGTCAATCAGGAACATGCCGCCGTTGGCCTTCATCTGGAACGGCGCCTCGTAGTATTTGTTGATCGGATCGTAGACCAGCTCTAGCCCGTCCAGGGACAGCTCGCCGCCGACCATAATCACCGGCCGTTTGATGCGAATCCAGCGGCGATCGCGGCGGTGGGATCGCAGCGGGCCGGTACCCACCGAACGACCCATATCATCAGGGACCTGCTCGTGGTTTATCTCATCATAGACCTTGATGATCTGCCCATCGACTTCCACCGCGTAGGGGATGTAGATATCATTTAGCAGGATCATCCTGCCGATGCTTTCAGCAATAGTCGTCTTGCCGTTTCCAGGAGGCCCATAAAGAAAAATGGATTTGCCGGAATTGACCGCCGGCCCAATCTTGGAGAACACTGAATCCGCCAGAATCAAGTGGGACAGCGACTCTTCCATAATCTTGGGATTGACTTGCAGCCGCTCGCCGCCCTGTGATTTTATGGCCTCCACATAGGAGTCCCACGGCACTGGTGCGGCCCCGGTGTAGGCGGTCCGCTCCAACTGCTCTCTGGCCCGGTCAGCACCCTTGTTGGTGAGTGTGTATTGGTAGGAAGCCGAACCTAACCCGCCAGATCCTTTGACCTCAACCATCTGCTCTCGCTTGAGGAACTCCATCACCGGATTAATCACAGCTTGATAAGGCAAACGAACCAGTTCGGCAATATCATGCCCGGTCAACTGACCCCGGAAATAAAGTATTTTGAGGGCCATGTCTTGAACGAAGCCTTGGCTCAACCCAGTACTCTCAATGCTGTCGATAATCGGGGGCTCCCATGACGCACCTATTGGACCTGTGTTACTCATCTGCGGTTTGATCACGATTCTCTAACCCCTCTGAAATCTTGTTCCACTGTCCTGGGAGGACGCGAAAGAACATAAACGTGTTGACCAAGAGTCTGCTTGCGGTTCCAAACTTGTCACATTATAGCATTGGATCTAACTTTAGGATATTGCCTGTCTCTCAACGACATGTCGCCCGCTTTGCTCTTGCCTTAACGCCGGCATTTCTACTGATCAGGCAACTTGATGAACTTGAATCAGGTTGGTGTGCCGCCCACTGCCAAAGGGAACACCAGCGGTAATCACGATATTGTCGCCAGATTCCAAACCGATGGAACGCAGGCTCTCAACGGTGACGCTAACCATTTCGTCAGTGTCTGAGAAATCTGGCACGATGATTCCCTCCACACCCCAGACCAATGCCAGCAGCCGCTGAGTCTTCTCAGACGGCGAGACTGCCACGATTGGTGTAGATGGACGGTGTCGGGCAATCTGCGCGGCAGTGTATCCGGACATTGTCGTGGTAACAATGGCCTGCGCGTTCACTTCTCTGGCCACCTCGCAGCTGGCGACGCTGATCGCCTCAGTCACAGAAGATTCCACGCCATCGTCAAAACGCCAGCGTGCCCGCCAGCTATCATATGGGAATTCACGCTCTACGATTTGGCCGATCTGAGACATCATCTGGACCGCTCTCACCGGAAAATCCCCGGCGGCTGTCTCGCCCGATAACATGACCGCATCGGTTCCATCCAGAATCGCATTGGCGACATCGCTGGCCTCTGCTCGAGTTGGCCTCGGATGGCTGACCATCGACTGCAGCATCTGAGTGGCGGTAATCACCGGCTTGCCTACCGCATTACAAGCGCGAATAATCCGCTTCTGCAGCATCGGCACTTCCTGCGAAGGCACCTCGATACCTAAATCACCTCGGGCGACCATAAGCCCATCAGCAGCGTCTCGAATCTCCTCAAGATGATCGATCGCTTCGCTCTTTTCGATTTTGGCGATTACTGGAATATCCGCTCCCCGCTCTGCCATCAGCCGGCGAAGTTCATGAATGTCATCGGCATTCCTTACAAAAGAAAGGGCAACGTAATCCAGATCCAGTTCACAGATGAGTTCCAGATCCTTGCGGTCCTTTTCAGTGATGCTGGACATAGTCAAGTTTGTACCTGGGGCGCTGACCCCTTTCCGCGCTTCCAACAGGCCCGCTACAATTACACGGCAGCGCAAGGTATCTTTGCGTTTCTGGACCACCGTCAATTCAACTTCGCCGTCACCAATGACCAGCCGGCCCCCTGGTTGAGCAGCCTCAATCAGGTCTGGATGGGGCAGGTGAATCATCCCCGGCTGGCCCGGGTAAGGGGTCAATACGACTTCGTCACCTAAAGCTAGGTTAATACCGCCGGTCATCACATTGCCCAGGCGCAGCTTCGGCCCCTGAAGATCCCCCATGATCGCCAGCACCTTGCCCTCTTCAGCGGCGACGGTGCGCAGCGTCTGCACTATCTTGCGATGAGATTGGTGATCCCCATGTGAGAAATTCACTCGGGCAACGGTCATGCCAGCGGCCAGCATCTGCCGCAGGATTTCAGGAGTATTGGAAGATGGTCCAACCGTTGCTACAATCTTCGTTCGCACCATGATGGTCCAAGCTCAACTGCTAATTGATTAGTGGCACACCCGCCATTCTAACGCGATCCGTTCTGAATTCGGAAGTGGCGAGAAGCATGGCTGGCGCCATACTTCTCGTCGCTAAGCTGAACCCAGCAGATTAGGCAACCCCGGAAAGGGTCAGCTGAATATCGTCCTCAGTCAGCCGTCTGGCTGTTATCTGAATCTGATCCTCAGGATCAAAGAACTCTTCCATCCATTGGTGCAGAGCCGGGCTCAATACGATTCGAGCTTGATCATCTGGTACCAGCCGCCACACGGTGCAGCCCTTGTCATAGATGCCGTCATAATAGACGGTGATTTTACGTGTGGTGGCCCGAGCGTTCTGCGCAAAGAAGGGCCAATGTTCTGAGGTCAGGTTGATGAACCCACGGCGTAAATGGAGCGACTTAAGCAACGCAATAAAAGTGAAACCATCTTCATCAGAGATCCCTTCATCCTCGACTTCGGCCGGCAAGGCATCCCCGGCAGCTGCGGCCGGCTTGCCCTTGGCCTTTGATCTGGTCTGTTTCTTGGCGACACGCCCTGTTAAGAAGGAGACCAGGGGCATCAGTGGGGCCAGTTCATCGCTCATCACCTTGGTGATGGAAGTACCCATCGTCGCAGCTTGCTCCGACGGCAGCCGGCGGCTGAGCGTCAGCGGTGTGGTCCACTGCTCTTCGCCGCTCAAATAGGTGGCCTTATTTACCAATTCAGTCAAGGCAGCCTCATCCAGACCGATGACCGTATCCTTGTATAGATCTTGATAATGAACCGCTTCACCGTCTTCTTCATTGACCTGTGCTTGCTGCAGCCGAAGCGACCATTCCGGTCCCAGTTCAGTCACCAGCCGGTGAAAACGATGGACATCCTTTGCGGCAAGGCGCAGCGCCTTGCTGAGCAATTCGGGAGCTTTCAGCACCAGCTCAATTTCAAGGCTCAAAGGCCGGGCGTTGAAAGCGATGAAGACGTCGCTTTCAACGTCGCTGGCAGCGGCCAAATAGACGCTTTGACTTTCAGTGCTCAAGCCAAAATACGGAAACTTTTCCTGTGTCGACCGGGGCAGTAGGCCGTGCAGTTCCTGTATGAACGCTTCCAACTGAGACAGCGCAAATTTGATGGCGTTTTCTTCACCCATCCACCCAAAGGCGGTAAAAACAGGCATGGTAAGCCCAGTAAAACCTGCTGTAGATTGCATAATCACGAACCCTCACTCGAGAATATATAGGGAATTCCAACTATTTAACAGTTGACTCACGTGTACGAAAACAGGGAGTATGTGGGGATAATCAACCGAGTTAATCTCTTATCGCTATCCTTCATTCTAACAAAATTCCTGCCTTTAAGCGAGGAATAAGGCAAATCATCGGCGCGCCCTAATATTCCGCCGGCAAAACGGCCAAGGACGGGCTGTGGTATTCAGTCCCAAGAGGTCGCTCCCCTCGATCCAACAGCCGTTCGCCGCGCTCAAATTGCAGCAGTGCACCGAGCCAACCGGCAGCCGCTCCGCCGGCTCACCGGACTTTCAGGGATTGCTGGGCTGTGTTGGGCGCAGCATCTGCGGGCACCCAGCACAAATCACTTGATTCGATATCCGTGCAAGCTGTTGTTGAATATCCAGGCCACCACGGAACCTATCTCTATTGTCTCCGGCAGGTAGGTCTTGATGGTTACCGATGAGGTGCCCCGAGTGTGCAGCATATGATGCGTCCGGCCCATCAGCTGGAAGCGCTCCTGCCACAATTTGATGTTGATGGGACGCAGATCGACCCACCCTTTTCGGGCCCATTTGTCCAGCTCCTCTTCTCCAATCTCCACCTGATGGTAGATGCTTTCCGGGATATTGATCCGGGGTCCGCGAATGATGCGGTTCCCCTCCGGGGTTAAGATTGGCAGCCCGATTGATGTGATCAGAGTCCGCAGCCTCTCGTTCTGCAGCAGATATGCCATCAGCTGCTCTGAGATGTCGGACGCCGGGGTCTGGATCACATTATCCAGGGTCTGGTAGTTCAATTTAAGCAGGTGTGCTTCATAAAGCAGCTTGGAAAGCTCCGGCGGCCCTAATTGACCCAGGGCTACGCTGTGGCTGCCGGTCTCTTCCTCTATCCGAGCTAGCTTATCCAGCGCCGTCTGGCGCAGTACCCCCGCCCTGTAGCTGGGATCCATCACACTGCTGTCAATTCCGGTGATGACGTCATAACCCGTGTTGCTGCCTTTGATCTCCAGCACAGCCTGCTGGGCGATCTCTTCCGGGGTAACGAACTCCATCTGATCGATGTGGGTGACCGTTTCAAATTCACCCCGGGCGAAAAAGCCGTTCTCGCCGGTGTCGACGCCTGCCATGTGAAGCTTTCCCAGGCGGCTGAAGGCAACGCTGTCACCACGCAGTGTCAGACTGCCTTCCAGCAGTTGTTCTTTGCTTTCGTACCGGAACTGCGGCTGGCCTCGGACCTTGATCGTCTTGTAGGCAACCCGCCGGTAGCCGATCATCGCCGCCGGCTTCAGCTCTTTTACCAGCGGCCCACCCGGTGTGCGGGCCATTAGAAACAGAAGACCAGTGTGGGCAAAGGCGACAGCGGTCTTGCTCATCAGCTTGGCGCTGGGCCTATCTTCGCTGTGCGTGTACGGGATATTCAATCCCATGCCGCCGGTGCCGGTGGTGCCGATCTTCAGATAGAGGCGGGTGCCAACCTCGGACATCGCCCGGTGCAGCAGCTGAACATGGCGGATCAGCTGTGGAACTGATTGTGAAATCAGCAAATTGCTGACTAACTGCTCCAATTGGCGTCCCAACTCGTCCAGCCCTTCCAGATCCTGGTGATCGACCATCTGGCGCAGCTCTTGAAGAATGTCATGGGTTTTTTCGCCCAGGCTCTGGACATCCTGGTAGCTGATGGCCGTGGCGGTGTTGATGGCGTCAACAATCACATCTGGCTGGTACTGCTGGATCAATTGGACCAGCGCGGATCGGCCGTACGCTTCTTCCATGGAACCGAACAGATCCTGATACAGCTTCTCCCTTTGCAGACGGCCTTGGAGAAGCCGCAGCCGGCGCTCCATGCTGAACTCATCCCTGACAAAGACGTCGCCCCAGGCGCCAACAAACTCGATGTGGGCAAACTCACGACGGGCCACCTGCAGGAATTCACGGACCTCCCCGCGAAACAGGCTAGCCACAACGATCTTCTCTGGCTCCAGTTCGCGAGCGATTTCGCGCACAATCTGAGCCCCTACCAGTCCAACGCCACCTAAAACCAAAACGCAGCGATCTAACTTCATCGACAACTCCAGTTCAGTGGGAAGATTACTTTTCCAGCTCCACTGCCATGGCCACGGCCTCGCCCCCACCCAGGCACAAAGCCGCCACGCCTCTCCGCAGTCCACGGGCGCGAAGCGCGTAGATCAAGGTGGTCAATATACGAGCGCCGCTGGCACCAATGGGATGTCCCAAGGCGACGGCGCCGCCATTGACATTGACCTTGTCCCAATCCCAGGGGTAGCCGGCACGGCTCAACTCCACTCCGTTTGCCAGCGCCTGGGCGGCAAACGCTTCATTCAGCTCAAACAGGTCAACCTGTTCAAATGTCCACCCCACCCTGTCCAACAGCCGCGGGATCGCCCTTGCCGGGGCGGCGAACAACCACTTCGGCTCCACCGGAGCATGGGTATAGCCCACAATGCGGGCGATCGGCTGCCGTCCCTGGCGCTGAGCTTCACCTCGGCTGGCGATCAGCAGGGCAGCGGCGCCGTCGTTCAGTCCGGGGGCGTTGCCAGCGGTTACCCGGCCATCCTTGATAAACGCTGCCGGCAGCTTCGACAACTTCTCCAGGCTGGTACCCAGCTGGTAGGTGCCGTTGTCAAATGTCGCCCGAATCGATTCGTCCACGGAGACGGTAATGCTCCCTCGACGCTGCTTGACCTCAACCGGCACAATCTCATCAGCAAAAGCACCTGTGACCGTGGCCTCCGCCGCCAACTGGTGGCTTCGCACCGAGAAGCTGTCCATCTCCTCACGGCTGACGCCAAACTGGTCGGCAATAAACTCCGCGGCGTTGCCCATGGACCAATCTTCAAAGGCGCACCATAGGCCGTCGTTGATCAGGGCATCCTTGACTTCTCCATGTCCATATCTCATGCCTTGGCGGGCTTTGGGCAGCAGATAAGGGGCTTGCGACATGCTCTCCATGCCGCCGGCAACATAAATGTCCGCTTCGCCAGCCTTCACCCCGTTTGCGGCGATCATCACTGCCTTCAAGCCAGAACCGCATACTTTGTTGACGGCAACTGCGCCAACCGTGTTGGGCAGGCCGCCCTTCAGAGCCGCCTGTCTTGCCGGCGCCTGCCCACCACCAGCGGAGACGACATTGCCCATAATCACTTCGTAGACGGTGGAAGGGTCAATGCCTGCCCGCTCAACGGCGGCCCTTACCGCGGCGGCGCCCAGATCAGTGGCCGACAACTCTGCGAACGCGCCGGCAAACTTACCTACCGGGGTTCGGGCGGCGCTCAGTATCACAACTTCATTTATGTCAAGTGACTCCATGGTACGCTCCTATTCAAGTGGTGAGACGAATTTGCAGCAACTCCATTTTCCCGCAGTTCGGCTTCAGGCACAAGTCCATCCTGGCTACGGCCGCGGCATCTGCCAAGTTGGTGCCAAACCAGCCGTATATGAGCCCCTGCCTGATCCAATGGCATGCAAATTGGACTAAGTTATAATTGTACTCAACCTATGAACCTAAAACAGATCATTCTCTTGCTATTTCTGATGACGGTCGCTGCTTGCGGGGGCAGCGAAACCGACTCCAACACGCCGGTAGAAACCGAACAGCTGGCAACAACAGCCCCAACACCAACCGATACCCCAGCACCGACAGCTGAACCAGTCACAGAAGACGCCAGCGGTATTGGCAGGGCGTTTTTCCGTGCCTGGGAAGGGAAAGATTACCTGGGCATGTACAGCGTGCTGGCTCCGCAGAGCCAGGCTCTAGTGGACAGCCAATCATTTATTAGGCTGTATACGGAGTCCATGGAAACCGCCACGGTGAAAAGCATCAGCTCTCAGCCAATGTCGATCATCCAGGAAGGAGATCAGGCTGAGTTCAGCGTGCGAGTGACCTGGAACACCCAGGTCGTGGGAAGCTTCACCCGTGACTACACGGTGCCAATGAGCTACCAGCAGGGCCGCTGGGGGGTCATATGGAATGAATCACTGATTCTGCCGGAAATGAGTGGAGGCAACCGGCTGTACCTGGATTACCGGATACCGGCAAGAGCCAATATCTACGACATCAATGGGCTGGCTCTGGCGTTTCAAGGGAAGATCGTCAGTCTGGGTGTCATTCCCGGCGAAATCGAAGACGAAGAAGGGATGCTGGCAGCCTTGAGCCCACTCCTCAACAAGAGCCCGGAAGAGATTAAAGCGATATACGCGCCGGCACTGCCGGACTGGTACTGGCCTATCGGCGAAGTGCGTGAGGATCTGTTCCAGCAGTACGGCGCCTCCCTGGCCCCCTTCATCGGCAAAGGGCTGACACCGCCGGCGTCACGGCTGGCCCGGCTGGTCACTGAAGAAGGCACCGCCGCTCACATCATTGGATACACTGGCTATATCCCAGCCGGTGAAATTGACTTCTACACCTCCCGAGGCTACCGCGGTGACGAACAGATCGGCATCATCGGCCTGGAGGCCTGGGGTGAGGAATTCCTCAACGGTGAGCGAGGGGGAACCCTATCTATCGTCGGGCCCAGCGGCGAATATTTGAGCACCGTGGTGGAACTGGCGCCGCAGCAGGCACGCAGCATTTACACCACCGTCGACCGCAGTTTTCAAGCGGCGGTGGAGCAGGCACTGGCGGAAGCTATTGAGACCCATCCAGTGGCCCAGGCGGGCTCGGTGGTGGTGATGGATGTCAATACCGGCGCCATTCGAGCGCTGGCCAGCTACCCGACCTACAATCCGCGCATTTTTGACTCCGCTAGAGAAGAGTCGCCGGCAGAATTGGGGGCGGTCCTGAGCAATCCAGAGAACCCGCTGTTCAACCGAGCCACACAGGGCACCTACCCCGCCGGATCAACCTTCAAGATCGTCTCAATGGCGGCTGCCCTCAACAGCGGTATCTATACCCCGGATACCCGTTACAACAGCACCG